>CBDUXS010000014.1:0-15796 GCA_965371255.1 uncultured bacterium | reverse complement strand
TTACATGCGGCTTCGTTCGCTCAAACTTCTGCTTCGCCATCTCGACGTCGCTCCTTCAAAATCCCTGACAAGTGGGACCGCTCAGCTGCGGCCCTCGATGATTTCTTCCGCCTTCGTCTTCGGCACTTCGGAGTAGTTCGAAAACTGCATCGTGTAGACCGCTCGTCCCTGGCTCGCCGAGCGCAGTGACGTGGAGTATCCGAACATCTCCGACAGCGGGACCGATGCGCCGATTACCTGAGCGCCCGCCCGCTGAGTCATGCCGCCGATTTTTCCCCGCCTGCTCGACAGGTCGCCCATTACGTCTCCCAGGTAGTCATCCGGGGTCACGACCTCGACATCCATGATCGGCTCGAGCAGCACAGGATCGCCGCGGCGAACAGCCTCCTTCAACGCCATCGAGCCCGCTATTCTAAACGCCATCTCGTTCGAGTCAACGTCGTGGTACGAGCCGTCGATCAGCGTCGCCTTGATGTCGATCAACGGATAGCCCGCCAGGACCCCGGATTCCATCGCGTCTTTCATCCCCTGCTGCACGGGATTGATGTACTCGCGCGGAATCTTACCACCGACGATCGCGTCCTCGAATACGAATCCGGCGCCCTTCTCGGCCGGTTCGATGTTGACGACGACATGTCCGTACTGCCCCCGTCCACCGCTCTGCTTCACGAACTTGCCCTCGACCTTGTTCGCTCCGGACCGGATGGTTTCCCGATACGCGACCTGTGGGCGGCCGACGTTGGCATTCACTTTGAATTCGCGCCGCAAGCGGTCGACGATGATTTCCAGGTGCAACTCACCCATTCCGCTGATCAGGGTCTGGCTTGTCTCATCATCGGTGCGTACGCGAAAGGTCGGGTCCTCTTCGGCCAGTTTGGCCAGAGCCTCTGAAAGTTTGTCCTGGTCGGCTTTCGTCTTGGGCTCGATCGCCACCCGGATCACCGGCTCCGGAAAGCTCATGGATTCGAGGATGATGGGTCGGTCGATGGCGGCCAGCGTATCGCCGGTCTTGGTCGATTTCAGGCCGATCGCCGCCCCGATGTCGCCCGCGCGCATCGTTTCCACCTCTTCGCGCTTGTTCGCGTGCATCTGAAGCAGCCGGGAGATGCGCTCTTTCTTGCCCTGGCTGGCATTCATGATGTGCGAACCGGCCTCGAGAGTGCCGGAGTAGACCCGGAAAAATGTCAGCCGCCCGACGTACGGATCGGTCATGATCTTGAACGCCAGGGCCGCGAACGGCTCTTCGTCGTCGGCCTCTCGTGATTCGAACTTTTCGTCGTGGTTGGGCAGGTGCCCACTGATGGGGGGCACATCCACCGGCGACGGCAGATAGTCGATCACCGCATCCAGCAGGCGCTGCACGCCCTTGTTCTTGAACGACGCCCCACACAGAACCGGGGTGATCGCTCCCGCCAGCGTGGCCTTACGCACGGCCCGCCGAACCTCATCTTCGCCAAGCTCGCGGCCTTCGAGATAATGTTCCAGCAATTCTTCGTCGTGCTCTACCGATGCTTCGATCAGGTCGTGGCGCAGGCTCAGGGCACGCTCGCGCAGAGCTTCGGGGATCTCGCTTTCGGTCCAGGTCACGCCCAGGGAATCTTCATCGTAAACTACCTCGACCATCTTGATCAGATCAACGTGCCCCGTGTAGAGCTCTCCCTCGCCGAGCGGAAACATCACCGGGTGGGCGTGTGCTCCGAGTCGATCGCGCATCATCTCGACTACGTGGGCAAAGTCCGCTCCGACGCGATCCATCTTGTTGACGAAGGCAATTCGCGGAACACCGTACTTGTCCGCCTGGCGCCACACGGTCTCCGACTGCGGCTCCACACCACCGACGGCGCAGAACAACGCGACCGCGCCGTCCAGTACGCGCAGGCTGCGTTCGACTTCGACGGTGAAGTCCACGTGGCCGGGCGTGTCGATGATGTTGATCTGATACTCTTCGTCGTCCTGCGTCCAATAGCAGGTCGTGGCAGCCGATGTAATCGTGATGCCGCGCTCCTGTTCCTGCTCCATCCAGTCCATCGTGGCGTCGCCATGATGCACCTCGCCCATGCGGTGCGTGCGGCCCGTGTAGTACAGGATGCGCTCCGTAGTCGTCGTCTTACCGGCATCGATATGCGCCATGATGCCGATATTGCGGAGCCTGGTAAGCGGTGTTGTGCGTGCCATCTTTATATCGATCTTCGCGTCACGTGTCCGGATCTCATTCGTCGACTGGTGAGCGCCGGATTACCAGCGGTAATGGGCGAACGCTTTGTTCGCTTCCGCCATCCGATGCACTTCTTCTTTCCTGCGGACTGCTCCGCCCTCGCCATTTGCTGCATCGAGGAATTCCCCGGCCAACCGGTCCGCCATCGTCTTGCCGCTTCGGCCGCGGGCGAACCCAACCAGCCACCGCCGCGCCAGCGAGTCCCGCCGACGGGCATTGACTTCCATCGGAACCTGGTACGTCGCACCGCCGACCCTGCGGCTCCGGACTTCCAGGACTGGCTTGGCGTTGGCCAGAGCCTGGCGGAAAATGTTGAGGCCGGGCTGCCCGGTCTTTTCCTCGATCTTCCGCATTGCCCCGTAGAAAATTCCATCGGCGATGGATTTCTTGCCATCCAGCATCAGCACGTTGACGAAACGCGTGACTTCCTGGCTCCCATACTTCGGGTCGGCCGGGGGCTCTCTGAGAACCGCCTTCTGCCTGCGTGACATGTACCCTTCCTTAACCAGAATCCTGTCTAAAACAGATAACCCAGCCTCTTCCGTACAGGCCGGGTTGACCCTGCTGTCCGTTGTTCACGAGGAAGTTGTCCGGTCTGCGCCGGATCGCCGCCCCGTAACCGGTTAGCGCTTCGTGCCGTACTTGGAGCGGCCCTGTCGTCGATCCGAAACGCCGGATGTGTCCAGCGTTCCACGGATGATGTGGTACCTCACCCCCGGCAGATCCTTCACGCGCCCGCCTCGAATCAGAACGATGCTGTGCTCCTGCAGGTTGTGCCCTTCGCCACCGATGTAGGCTGTGACTTCAAAGCCGTTGGTCAGCCGCACGCGCGCAACCTTGCGAAGCGCCGAATTCGGCTTCTTCGGCGTGGTCGTGTAGACGCGTGTGCAGACGCCCCGCTTCTGCGGGTTGGCTTCGAGCGCCGGCGCCTTGCGCTTCTTTTCGGCCTTTACGCGTCCCTTGCGAACCAACTGGTTGATTGTGGGCATATTCCTGCTTGCCGCCTGTGTCGCTCTGGTTACGTGCGTCGGGTCTCCGTTAGGCTCCTCAGTCAACAAGCCAGACACCGAATTCCCCGCGATCCACTCCGTCAAATCCCTGCGTCAAAAACCGCCCTCCAGTGTCTCGCACACGCAGCGCACGAGTGCGAGGCCGGAGAAGCGGTGAATACGTACCGGAGGCGATGTCGCCCCGATCAACAAACGGATGCCGAAATTTCAGTCGGCAGACTGCAAATAGTAGATGACGTGGCTGGGGTTGTCAAGCGTCCGTGCGCCCCGGGAACAGGTGGACGGATGCCCCGAATCCGCAATTCTGGAGCGGATCCCGGCCGGCATCAGCCGGCTTCGACCTCCGTCTCTTTTTCGGTCGTATCAGGCTCTGCGTCGCCCCGAAGTTCGGCGAACAGGCCGCCGGCTGGAACCGCCGGCTCCGGCTCCACGCGCCGCAGTGAATCCAGCTGTTCCTGGAGAGGCTCACCGACGAGGAATTCCACGTCATTGAATCGGTGCATCCCGGTTCCCGCCGGGACCAGATGTCCGATGATGATGTTTTCCTTCAGGCCCGTGAGGTCGTCCCGGGCGCCATGCACGGCCGCATCCGTCAGGACGCGGGTCGTTTCCTGGAACGAAGCGGCGCTGATGAACGACTGCGTGGTGAGGCTGGACTTCGTAATACCCAGTAGAACGGGTTCGGCGCGTGGCGGCTGCTTCCCGGACTCGATGATCTTTCGCGTGTGATCGCGAAACTCCATCCGATCGACGTGCTCGCCTTCGAGGTATTCGGTTTCTCCGGGATCGGTGACCTTGACTTTCTGGAGCATCTGCCGGACGATGCAACCGATGTGCTTGTCGTTGATCCGTACACCCTGCAGCCGGTAGACTTCCTGGATTTCGTCCTGCAAGTACTCCTGCACCGCCCGCGCACCCTTCACCTTCAAGATGTCGTGCGGATCCTTGGGACCCTCGGACAGCCGGTCCCCCGCTTGAACCATGTCGCCCTCGTGAACCCGGAGGTGTTTACCCACGGGAACCTGGTAGACCTGCGGCTCGTCCCCGCCCTCCATCTCAACCAGGATCTCTCGCTTACCGCGCTTGATGCCGCCGAAGCTCACTCTGCCGTCGACTTCTGTGATCGTCGCGGGGTCCTTCGGTCTGCGCGCCTCGAACAGTTCAGCTACCCGCGGCAGGCCGCCGGTGATGTCGCGCGTCTTGTAGGCTTCGCGACTGATCTTAGCCAGTGTGTCGCCCGGCTTAACCTTTTCGCCATCCTGCACGAGCAACTGGGCGCCGACCGGCACGATGAATTCACGCAGCTTCTTGCCCTTGCCATCTACGATCTCGATCCGCGGATGGAGCTTCTTGTCGCGATCCTCGATGATCACCAGTTGGCGGCGGCCTGTCGCTTCATCCAACTCCTCGCGGAACGTCGCCTCGGGCACGATGTCGTTGTAACGGATTGATCCGACGTGGTCCGCAACGATCGGCTCAGAATACGGATCCCAGCTGAACAGCAGGTCGCCGGGTTTTACGTCTTTTCCGTCCTCCGTATGCAACGTGGCACCGTACGGGACCGCGAGACGCGACCGCACCCGGTCGCCTTCCGTCCGCATGAGGATCTGGCCCTCGCGGCTCGTCACGACGCGGGCACCATCCGGCGTCTCGACCGCCACGATCCGCTCGAACCCTATCGTCCCTTGCAGCTTGGATTTGCGCTGGGTCTGCGCCGCAATTCGGGCCGCCGTTCCGCCAATATGGAAGGTGCGAAGAGTCAGCTGCGTCCCCGGCTCTCCAATCGACTGGGCTGCCAGGATTCCGACAGCCTCTCCGATATCGACCATTTTTGTCGTGGCGAGGTTGCGGCCGTAACATTTCTGGCAGACCCCGCGCCGGCATTCACACGTAAGCACGGAACGGATCCGGACGGATTGCAACCCCGCCTCTTCGATCGCCCTTGCATCCGATTCTCCTATGATCTCGCCACCCGTGACGATGACCTCGTCGCTGATCGGATCGACGATATCCTCACGAGCCACATTGCCGACCAAGCGTTCGCGCAACGGCTCGATGATGTCCTCACCCTCCTTGAGTGCGGAAACATCCAGGCCGAGCCCGGTACCGCAGTCTTCCATCGTGATCGTTACGTCCTGCGCAACGTCCACGAGCCGGCGAGTCAGATAGCCGGCATCCGCCGTTTTCAGCGCCGTGTCGGCCAGACCCTTTCTGGCTCCGTGTGTCGAGATGAAATACTCGAGTACACTGAGACCTTCACGGAAATTCGCGCGAATCGGACTTTCGATGATCTCGCCGATGCCACCGGTGAGCTTCTTTTGCGGCTTGGCCATCAGGCCGCGCATGCCTGCAAGCTGGCGAATCTGGTCGCGCGATCCTCGCGAACCGGAATCAAACATCATGAAGATCGGATTGTAGCCGTCTTCTGACTTCGCCAGAGATTCGATCATCGCATCAGCGACGTCGTTATTCGCGTGCGTCCAGGCATCAATGACCTTGTTGTAGCGCTCGCCAAACGAAATCACGCCCTTGTGGTACGCCCGCGTGAATCGATCCACCTGGGTCTGCGCTTCGGCCAGAATCGTTGCCTTTTCTGCCGGAATGACCATGTCCTCCATACCGACGGACACGCCGCCGAGCGTCGCATACCGGAAGCCGAGGTCCTTCAGTTCATCGAGAAACGTGGTCGTCGAACGCAGGCCGGTCCGGCGGAACGTCTCGAACACGAGATCGTTCAACGACCCTTTGGTCATCGTGTCGTTCTTGAATGGCACGCCGGACGGCAGAATTGCATTGAACAGAATGCGACCGACCGTAGTGTTGATCCATTCCCCCTCGTCCAGATAGCACACTGGCCGATGATAATCCGCTGTGCCGCGTTCCGTCTCGAGTGCTCTGTTCGCGATTGCCAGATCGACCTCCGCAGCCGACTGGAAGTGCATCAATCCGCCTGCGGCCACGCGCTTCTCGAACTCGAACGGCGTCTTGGTGAGGAAGTAGCACCCCAGCACCATGTCCTGGCTGGGGCTGGTGATCGGCCTGCCGTTGGACGGCTTGAGAATGTTGTTCGACGACAGCATCAGGATTCGGGCCTCGAGCTGTGCTTCGAACGACAGGGGTACATGCACAGCCATCTGGTCACCATCGAAATCTGCATTGAACGCCGCGCAGACCAACGGGTGGATCCGAATCGCCTTTCCCTCCACGAGCACGGGTTCGAACGCCTGGATGCCCAGTCGGTGCAGAGTCGGCGCCCGGTTCAGCAGTACCGGGTGGTCCGTGATGATGTCCTCAAGAACTTCATACACCTTCGGGTCGTAGCGCTCGACGAGCTTCTTGGCCCGCTTGACGGTTTCCGCGTCGCCCCGTTTTTCCAGCTCATGGATGATGAACGGCTTGAACAGTTCGACGGCCATCACCTTCGGGAGACCGCACTGGTGCAGCTTCAGCTCCGGGCCCACGACGATGACGGACCGGCCCGAGTAGTCGACGCGCTTTCCGAGCAGGTTCTGCCGGAATCGGCCCTGCTTGCCCTTGAGCATGTCGGACAGAGACTTCAACGGTCGCTTGCCGCGCCCGCGAATCGCTTTGCCCCGGCGCCCGTTGTCGAACAGTGCGTCGACCGACTCCTGCAACATGCGCTTCTCGTTGCGCAGAATGACCTCGGGGGCGCGCATCTCGAGCAGCTTCTTCAACCGGTTGTTGCGGTTGATTACGCGCCGGTAAAGATCGTTCAGGTCCGACGTCGCGAATCGGCCTCCGTCCAGCGGCACGAGCGGCCGCAGGTTGGGCGGAATCACGGGAATCACGTCCATGATCATGTGCTCGGGATCGTTCCGCTTTGCGGTGTCTTCATCGCTGTTGCGGATCGCGTCGAGCACTTTCAGACGCTTCAGCTTACGCTTCTTGCGCTGCTTGCTCGTCTCGTTCGCCACCTCGACCCGAAGCTCCTCGCTCAGCTTGTCGACGTTCAGCTGGCTGAGCATCGTACGTGCCGCTTCGGCGCCGATCTCGGCCCTGAATCCCGTGTCGCCCTCTTCTCGAGCCTTCTCCGTCAAGTCCCAGTACTCGTCCTCCGTGAGGATCTGCTTGTCTTCCACTTCCTGCTTGCCGGTTTGCGTCACTACATACGCCGCGTAGTAAATGACGCTCTCCAGGTCACGGAGCTTCATGCCCAGCAGGTAACCCATCTGGGATGGCAGGGTCTTGAAGAACCAGATGTGTGCGACCGGTACGGCCAACTCGATGTGGCCCATGCGTTCGCGACGCACCTTCGACAGCGTGACCTCGACACCGCACTTGTCGCAGATGTGTCCACGGTAGCGGATTCGCTTGAACTTGCCGCAGTGGCACTCCCAGTCCTTTACCGGACCGAAAATGCGCTCACAGAACAAGCCGTCCCGCTCGGGCTTGAACGAACGGTAGTTGATCGTTTCGGGCTTGGTGACCTCACCATAGCTCCAGTTCCGGATCTCGTCGGGAGACGCGATCTTTATCTGGATCCAATCAAAATCCGCCGAGCTCGGGCCTCGGTGTCGGGGAAAGTCGATCATGTCTGTGTGACCCCTGTCGTCGCTTGTTCCGTCAATTTCCGAAAATCGAATCAGACTCGTTGCTGCCGAGCGTCACGCTGAGACCCAACGCCTGGAGTTCTTTCACCAGGACGTTGAAGCTCTCCGGCACACCCGGTTTGGGCAGGTTCTCGCCCTTGACGATGGCCTCGTACGTGCGGCTGCGGCCGGACACGTCATCCGACTTCACCGTGAGCATTTCCTGCAACGTGTAAGCCGCTCCATATGCCTCGAGCGCCCACACTTCCATCTCGCCGAATCGCTGACCACCGAACTGCGCCTTACCGGCCAGGGGCTGCTGTGTAACCAGGCTGTAAGGGCCAATGGAGCGGGCGTGAATCTTGTCGTCTACCAGGTGGGAGAGTTTCATCATATAGATCTCTCCAACGGTGACGTCGGCCTCGAAAGGCTGGCCCGTGCGACCGTCCCGCAAGCGCATCTTGCCGCCCGGTTTGAGACCTCCCTTGAGCATCAATTCGACGACAGCGGCGTCGAAACCCTTCTTCATGACGCCCCGTCCCGAGATGGCCGCGGCCGCCGGCCAGCCGGCTTCCTTCAGCTTCGGACCGCTTGTCGCGCCGGACGCCGTTTTGGCCACATCGACCACGTAGACACCGAGCGCCTGGATCAGCGCATCCGCGCGTTTGTCTTTCACATCGAGATATGCATCGAGACTGCGGCCCAGGCCGGCAGGGTGCCCGTTCCTGGAAGCTTCGAGCGGGTCATTGACCTGCTGGATGGCAGTCACGAAGCTCTGCACGTCGACCGCGCTGAAGTCGGGAACATCGACGCCGGGAGCCAGAAAGCGGCCGGCCCACAGCGCACCGCCGAGTTTCAGCAACGCACCGATTTCGTGCTCCGTCGCTCCGTGGAACACCGGCGTCCGGGCACGGAATCCAAGCTGCGCCGCCGCCCATCCGAGATGGGTTTCGAGTACCTGGCCGACGTTCATTCGACTCGGCACGCCGAGAGGGTTCAGCACGATGTCCACCGGATCGCCGTTGGGCAGCATGGGCAGGTCCTCCTCGGGCACGACTCGAGCAATGATGCCCTTGTTGCCGTGCCGCCCGGCCATCTTGTCGCCGACGGAAATCTTGCGCTTCTCGGCTAGGTACACTTTCACGAGTTGCACAACGCCCGGCGAAAGTTCGTCGGCTTGAAACACTCGATCGATGGCTTCTTCCGTACGTTCACGGATCCGCTCGACCCGGCGTCTCGCCTCATCGATGATCGTCCGCGCCTTCTCGCTGGCCGCGGCATTCTTGACCTTGAGCGTACTCAGGTCGAGCTCTCCGAAATCGAGTTCGGTGAGTGCTGACTTGCCCAGCTTCTTGCCTTCGCTCAGCAGCGCCTCGATCGTTCCGCGTTTCAGGAACAGGGCCACGGTCTGCCCTTCCAGGACGACGCGAAGCTCTTCGTCGCGGGCTTCTACGACACGCCCGATTTCTTCCCGCTCCCCCTCACGCAGCTTCCCGATCCGTTCCCCGTGCTCACGCTCGAGCAACGGATCGTCGATGTGCCGCGAGAAGATCTTTACGTCGATCACCGTGCCCTCGACACCGGGCGGGACGCGCAGCGAGCTGTCCTTCACATCCTTGGCCTTCTCGCCGAAGATCGCTGTCAGCAGCTTCTCCTCGGGGGACAGCTCCGTTTCTCCTTTTGGCGTGATCTTTCCGACCAGAATATCGCCGGTCTTCACGGCCGCGCCGATCCGAATGATGCCGCGCTCATCCAGGTCGACGAGGGCTTCCTCGGCCACGTTGGGGATCTCCGCCGTCACTTCCTCGGTGCCACGCTTCGTGTCCCGGACGTGGAGTTCCATCTCCTGAATGTGCACAGATGTGAACGCGTCGCTCTTGACGAGCGCCTCGCTGATCACGATTGCATCCTCGAAGTTGTGACCGTACCAGGGCATGAATGCCACGGTCACGTTGCGGCCGAGCGCGAGGGCACCGTGGTCTGTAGCCGCGCCATCGGCGAGCACCTGGTCCACCTTTACCTTCTGGCCCGCTTCGACGATCGGTCGCTGGTTGATCGCCGTATCCTGGTTGGTACGCCAGAATTTCTTGAGCGAATACCTGTCGTACTGCGACAACCGGGCAAGCGGCGCATCAGCAGCCTTGCCTCGGACCGCCCCGGTGTCGATGACGATTTCTGCCGCCGTCACCTTGTGCACCGTACCGGCACGCGTCGCTACCACGACAGCGCCTGAGTCCGCCGCAGCCTTTTCCTCGAGTCCGGTACCGGCCAGCGGCGCGTCGGGGAACAACAGCGGTACAGCCTGCCGCTGCATGTTCGATCCCATCAGCGCCCGGTTCGCGTCGTCGTGCTCGAGGAACGGAATCAACGCCGGGGATACGGCTACGAGCTGGTCGGGAGCGATATCCATGAATTCGATGTCTTCGGCCGGAAGGAGTGGGTAATCGTCCCGATGCCGGCAGAGAACGAGATCCCGGACGAAGCTGCCGTCCGGATTCAACTGCGCGTTCGCCTGCGCGACCGCATAGTCCTCCTCGTCGGACGCAGACAACCAGACCACTTCGTCCGTCACCTTACAATCGATCACCCGTCGATATGGCGTCTCGAGGAAACCCAACTCATTGAGCCGCGAAAACGTCGTCATCGAAGTGATCAGCCCGATGTTCGGACCCTCGGGCGTCTCGATCGGGCACATACGACCATAATGAGAATAGTGAACGTCCCGGACCTCGAATCCTGCCCGCTCCCGGCTGAGCCCGCCTGGACCCAATGCGCTCAGCCTCCGCTTGTGCGTCAGCTCCGCGAGCGGATTCGTCTGGTCCATGAACTGGCTGAGCTGAGAACTGCCGAAGAAGGCCTGAATCACTGCGCTCACGGTGCGCGCATTGACCAGACCGTCGATCGACATCTTGTCCGGATCGCTGTTGATCGACATCCGCTCTCTGACGAGCCGTGCCATGCGTGACAGTCCAATCGAGAACTGATTCGCGATCAGTTCGCCGATCGATCGCACCCGTCGGTTCCCCAGATGGTCGATGTCGTCCGTATAGCCCCGGCCCTCATGCAGTTCGATGAGGCATCGAACGATCGCCACGAAGTCCGACGGTGCGAGTACCGTCGTATCCGCACTCGGAACGTCGAAATCCAACAGCCGATAAATCTCCCGCAGTCGGTGGTTCACCTTGTGGCGACCGACGCGGCCGAGATCGTACCGATTGGGCTTGAAGAACAGTCGATCGAGCGCTTCGCGCGCCGTCTCGATGTTCGGGGCTTCGCCCGGCCGGACAAGGGAATAGATGTTGTTCAGCGCGTCCCGCTCGCCGCTCGTCGGATCCTTTGCCAGCGTATTCTTGATCAGGGGCGACTCACCTCGCGGCCCGCCCGTGAACACGAGCGCATCGCGCACCCTGTGCTCTTTTACCGTGGCAAACAGGGCCGGCGAGAACTCGTCACCCGCCTCGGCAAGTACCTCGCCGGTCTTCGGATCGACGATATCACCCGCGAGCGTCGGCTGAACGCTCCAGTCGCGGCGATTTGTGAGATCCTCGTAGGTCCCTCGCATGCCGATAAACGCTGCACTCGAGTACGCCTCGATAGCTGAGATCCCGGCCCGAACGAATCGGTCGAGAAGTTCTTCGGTGATTTCTTCGCCGCGGCGACCGAGGAATAGCTCGGGATCGCTGTACACGTCGATTTTCTCGACACCGGCCTCGAGAAACCTGCGCTGCAGGGTATCATCGAGCTGCTCACCGATCAGGGCCAGCAACTCACCGGTCTCCGGATGCTTGAGGTCGGTGGCAAGAAACGCCGGATTCTCGATGTCTTTCGGGTCGAAGCTTTCCACGCTCAGCGCCGCCGCCTTGCCGGAATCGCCCTCGTAGGCTTCGTCGATGATCGACTTGACGAGCATTGTCCCGACGACTTCCCGTCGCGCCGAGAGATCCTCGTCGAGACCGGCCAGTTCCACGTTCCGGCGCGCATAGAACAAGTCGAGGATATCTGAATTCGTGCCGTAGCCGAATGCACGCAACAGGGCCGTGGCAGGAAATTTCTTGCGCTTGTCGATATGGACGTGAATCACATCGTGGATATCGAGCGTGAACTCTACCCAGGATCCGCGGAACGGAATGATGCGAGCCGAGAAAAGTCGTGTCCCGTTTGGATGCGTTTTTTCCTCGAACACGACGCCCGGCGAGCGGTGAAGCTGACTGACGATCACGCGCTCGGCACCGTTTACGACAAATGTCCCCTGGCGCGTGAGCAGCGGCAGGTCGCCGAGATAGACCTCTTTCTCGAGAATGTCCGCAGGTCGCTTCTCGCCGTCCTCGCCGATGCGCTCGAAGACAATGAGCCTGAGCGTCGCCTTCAGGGGCGCGGCATACGTCATGTCGCGCTCCATGCATTCTTCAACCGAGTACTTCGGCTCCCCGAGCGTGTAGTCTACGAATTCCAGTGAGAAATTCTCGTTCACATCCGTGATCGGAAAAATTTCGTTGAACACACGCTCGAGCCCGACATCCCGACGCTCCTCTTTCGTGCTCGGCTTCAGGAGCCTGTCGAACGCCTCAAGTTGAACCTCGAGGAAGTGGGGCATCGACTTGCTTTCGCCGAGTTTGGCGAAGGAGACTATTGAGCCGCTCTTGTTGGATATCGCCAAGTTTAAATCACTCCTGCGGATGCTATATGGCGCGCCCGCGGTCGGAACCGGGATGATCCGAACCGGATGGCAAACGCCGGATACGAAGCGCACGAAGCCCCGACCCCGACGAACGAAAATCGTTCAATTCGGAATCCGGGGCGCCGTGGTAGCGCGGACTTCTCTGTTTGATCGAAACTCTGCATTCCAGCCGCCGTCTGAGTTGAATATGTGACACGGGAACCGCCCCATCGGCGGACCCGCGGGTCACTACTTCACCTCGACGGTGGCTCCCTGCTCTTCCAGTTGCGCTTTGATTTGCTCGGCCTCTTCCTTGGACACGCCTTCCTTGACCGCCTTCGGCGCGCTGTCCACGAGATCCTTGGCTTCCTTGAGGCCGAGGGACGTGACCGCCCGAACGACCTTGATGACCTGGATCTTCTTGTCGCCAATACCCGTCAGAACGACCTCAAACTCCGTCTGCTCCTCTGCCGACTCACCGCCGGCCGCCGGACCTGCGGCAACAGCTACGGGAGCCGCCGCCGTCACGCCGAACGTTTCTTCCATCTTGGTCTTCAACTCAGCCGCTTCCAACACGGTCAGCGACCCGATCTCGTCAAGCAACTTGTCTATTTTGCTCATTCTCGCGAGTACTCCCTGCCTCGATGTTCCGATTCCACGAGTCGGCCCCGGCTGTGCCGGTCCGCTCCCAACTCCCGATCCGAAGGCTCAGTCCTGCTGTTCGCCCTTCCTTGCGACTTCCTCCACGAGGAGCGCGATGTCCCTGATAACTGCGTTCAATGATCCAACGATCCCCGATATGGAGGCTGTAAGAGCCCCCGCGATGGCACCAAGCAACACATCGCGCGGTGGCAGATCCGCTAACTGTCGGATCTCGCCTGCGGCCACTTCGCGTCGATCTACGATGCCGACTTTTATGACCGGACGCTCGTCGTGTTTCCTGGCAAAATCGCGCATCACCTTCGCGGGTGCCGCGGCGTCATCGCCTGCAAGCACAAGACCCGTCGGACCCTTGAGGTGTTCCGTGATGTCCGGCAGATCCAGACCCTCGAATGCTCGAATCGTCAGCGAATTCTTGACGATGCGCAGCTGCGCTCCAGACTCCCGCAGACGGCTGCGTAACTCGCCCATCTCGGTGACATTGAGTCCCGTGAAGTCCGTCAGGTATATCGTGGCGGCCTCACCTACGTCGGCCGCTATCTCTTCCGTAATCTGCTTCTTGCGTTCGATTCTCATCACGAAGTGTCCCGTTGGTTACCGATAGATGGACGGGTCGATGGGGACGCCCGGTCCCATCGTGCTGCTCACCGTCACGCTTCTGATGTAGGTGCCTTTTACGGCCGAAGGCCTGGCACGAGTCACGGCATCCATCAGCGCAGCGAGGTTGGACTCGAGTTTGGAAAGATCGAAACTGACCTTGCCGATCGGTGCGTGGAGGTTGCCGAACTTATCGACGCGAAACTCGATTCGACCAGCCTTCGCTTCCGACACCGCGCGTCCGACATCCATGGTCACCGTACCGGCCTTGGGGGTCGGCATCAGCCCACGCGGGCCAAGAATCCTCCCGAGCTTTCCGACGTCGCGCATCAGATCCGGCGTGGCAATCGCTACGTCGAAGTCGAGCCAGCCTCCCTCGATTTTTTCCACGTATTCGGTGCCTACGAAGTCGGCGCCCGCTTCCTCGGCTTCCCGTGCCTTGTCTCCCTGAGCAAGAACGAGAATCCGCATCGTCCTTCCCGTTCCCGCCGGGAGGATGACTGTGCCGCGGACGATCTGATCGGCATGCCTCGGATCCACGCCCAACCGGATCCCTACATCCACCGTCTCGTCGAATTTCGCAAACGCCGTCGCCTGAACCAGTTCCAGGGCATCGGCAGGGGCCAGAAAAGTCGTGCGGTCGATGGTCCCGGCGGCGTTTGCGTAGCTCTTCCCATGTCTGGGCATCAGTCCACGACCTCGATTCCCATCGAGCGCGCCGTACCCGCAATCATCCGGGCCGCCGCGACCTCATCGTTCGCGTTGAGATCCTCCATCTTGATCCGGGCGATCTTCAGCAGCTGCTCCTGCGTGACCTGGCCGACTTTCTCTCGGTTCGGTTCCGCGGATCCCGATTCAAGGCCGAGTTCCTTCTTCAGCAGTATCGCCGCAGGCGGCGTCTTGGTGATGAAGCTGAAGCTGCGGTCCACGTAGACCGTGATGACCACCGGGATGATCATCCCGGGTTGGTTGGAAGTCTGCATATTGAATTGTTTGCAGAAGTCCATGATGTTCGACCCGTGCTGCCCGAGCGCCGGTCCCACGGGGGGCGCAGGCGTCGCCTGGCCCGCCGGGATCTGCAACTTTATCAGAGCCATCACCTTCTTAGTCTTTGCCATGATCGCCCGCTAATATCCCTTCAACTGCGTGTAATCCAATTCCACAGCGGTTGGCCGCCCGAACAGACTGACCTGGACGCGTACTTTACCCTTGTCCGGGAACACCTCTTCGACGGTGCCGCTGAAATCACTGAACGGTCCCTCCATGACCTCCACGACCTGGCCGGGATGGAACGGAATTTCTTCCCTCGGTTCCTGGTCCTCGAGCTCTTCGGCGATCCCGAGGATCTTGTTTACTTCTTCCTGCCGCAGCGGCTGTGGCTTCGAACCACCGCCGAGGAACTTGATCACGCTCGGCGTGTTCGCGACCAGGAACATCGTGTCCTGGTTCAGCTCCATCCGGACAAGCACATAGCCGGGATACAGCCGCTTTGTCGAGCGGACCTTCTTTCCGCCCTTGATCTCGACAACCTCGCGAGTCGGGACGATGATCTCCCTGACAGCCTTTTCGTCCGGCTCGCCGGGAAGATCCTGGATCTTGCGTTCGAGAAGCGTCTTGACCTTGTTCTCGTGCCCGGAATAGGTCTGGATCGCATACCAGTGCAACTTGTTCTGCGACTCCGCGACTTCAGCTTCAGCGTCAGCCACCGAAGGCCCCCACGACACCACGCACTACAGCGGAGAACACCGCGTCCATCGCTCCGATGATGATCGCGAGGATGAATACGAACACGAGGATGACGGCGGTCGCATTGCGCACTTGAACCTGATCAGGCCAGGTGACGCGCTTCACCTCCGACTGTACGTCCTCAATGAACAACTGAAAGTCCTTCATCCGCCCCATCAGCGCGTCTCTTTATGCGACGTATGGCTATTGCATCGAGGGCAGTACTTCTTGTACTCCACTCGCTGCGGATGCGTCCGCTTGTTCTTGGTCGTCGAGTAGTTACGCTCTTTGCACTCCGTGCACTCGAGCGTGATCAAATCCCGCATTTATTCCACGATTTCCGTGACGACGCCGGCGCCGACGGTCCGGCCGCCTTCGCGAA
>CBDUXS010000013.1:0-15826 GCA_965371255.1 uncultured bacterium | reverse complement strand
TGTGCGAACGCCTTGTACTTACCGGACGGCAGCGCCGGCATCACGACGCCCCTTCGGGCAGCGCCGGTACGCATCCACGTAACGGCCAACTCTCGGCCGAAAATCACGACGAGAATCCACAGGCCGATACCACCGAACAGAGGGATGCGACCGAGCTCGGGGTGAGCTGAGGTCAAGAGATAGAACGGTACCAGGGTGGCTACGAGCAGCAGCTTGTCCGCGATAGGATCCGCCAGCTTGCCGAAGTCTGTGACCTCACCGCGCTTGCGAGCGAGCGCACCGTCCACGAGATCCGACAGCGCCGCTACGAGGAACACAGCCATGGCCAGAAGACGGCTCGATGCGTGCGACTGAAGCAGGAGAATCGTCGCAACGGGAGCCAGGACGATTCGAAAAGCTGTAATGGAGTTCGGCAGGTTCACGTCCGAGACGTCTCCTCAGCCGCTGTCGACAATACTCCGACCACGCGAGCCGCAATCGCCGTAAGGGTCTCGATCACACCAGTCCCATCCAGGGCATTGGTCTCGAACCACCGACTCGTTTCCGGTTCTGCGTCGAGATCCGCAGCCATCTTTTCCGGAACAATGGCGCCCGGAGTGTCTCGTTTGTTGAATTGCAGTACGATCGGCCGATCGGGCTGGCCGATCGCTACCAGGTGCCGGCGCAGCGACTCGAGAGAGGACCTGTTCTCCTCCTGACGGTCCGGGGCGCTGTCCGCGACGAACACGAATCCGTCTGCACCGGGAATCACGGCCAGCGCATTTTCATTCAGCCTGACGTCGCCTGGTAACCCCACAAGGCGCAAGCGGACCGGAACGCCGTCCAGCGCTCCCATCTCGACGGTCAGTAGATCCATGAACAGCGTGTGATCGTCCGCGTCAGCGGGGGTCAGAAGCGAACCGCACGTCTCCGGATCGAGACGGGAGGAAATCGCCCTGAGCGTCTCGGTCTTCCCGCTCCCACGGGGACCCCAGTAGACGATTCGGGTGCCGATTTCGCGGACGGACCGACCTGTCAGGTTCACCCGTCAGGCCCCCTCTCCACACTCCGCGGCAAGCTGGCTCTCCATCGTCGCCAGGATTCCCGCCGCTCGCTTCCGGAGGAGCGGTCGTTCCTCCCAGGCAAGATAGTCTCTCAGCAGCAGCACGTTATCGACCGCCGGCTGGCCCTTCAGATATCCGAGGGCCGCCAGTCGGCGAAGTGGCTGCGGGCTGAATAGTTCGCGCTGGTGTCGGGCCATCTGGTCGCGCGCCAGATACACGCCCACCACACCCAGCACGGCCGCGCCGAGCAGGGCACCCAGACCGATTTTCACGACGCGACCGACGAGTGCGTCGGAGTTGTCGCGAACGATGACTACCTTCTCTGGCATCTACATCTCCCTGCGGCCCGAGAATGCCTCTGCGATCGTCACGCCATCGGCATACTCCAGGTCGCCGCCTACAGGCAGGCCCCGGGCCAGGCGCGTCACCCGGACCCCCGGCAGAACCGAAGCCATGCGGTGGATGAATGCAGCCGTCGCCTCTCCTTCCACACTTGGATTCGTCGCTATGATCAACTCCCGTACGTCATTTTCCAGGCGCCGCATGAGGGCGGCGATGCTCAGGTCGTCGGGTCCGATGCCGTCCAACGGCGACAACTTGCCCCCAAGAACGTGGTAGCGTCCATGGAATCGCCCGGACGCCTCGATCGCGGTGATATCCGAAGCCTCCTCGATCACACAGAGCACAGACGCGTCCCTGCGGTCGCTTCGGCAGAATTCACACGGCTCGTCACTGGTCAGGTTTCCGCACACCGAACACGCTTTGACCTCGTCCACGACCCGATCGATTGCACGGGCGAGGCGCCGCGAATCTTCCGGCGATCCCTTCAACAGGTAGTACGTCAGGCGCTGCGCCGTTTTCCTGCCGACCCCCGGAAGACGACTCAGTTCCTGGATCAGGCCGTCGATCGCGGACACCCTGTCAGCTTCCGAACAACGATCCGAGTCCGGGCAGGGACAACCCCCCGGTCGCCCGCTTCATCTCGGCTTCCATGGCTTCACGTGCCCGCTTCTGTGCCTGCGTAATGGCTGCGAGTACCAGGTCCTCCAGCATCTCCATGTCCGCCGGGTCTACCGCAGCCGGGTCAATTCGTATGGCGACCACGGTGCCCTTTCCGTCCACGGTCGCTTCGATGAGTCCGCCCCCGCTTGTCGTGACGAACGTCTGTTGCGCCAGCTTCTCCTGCATGTCAGCCATGCGGGATTGAAGTTGAGTGGATAATTGCATGATCTGCTGGAGATTCTTGATATCCAAAAACGTCTCCTTATTCCTTCAATTCGAGGTCCAGTTCTTGTACCGCGACCCGCAGGTTCGGGTCCGCCTCCATCATTCGCTCCAGGCGCTGCCGCTTCGCCGTGGCGGCGGTGAGTCGCTCGGGACGCTCGGCCGATTCGACGCGTACCTTGAGTCCGTCTGGAAGCGTCCCGATTCGCCTCGCGAATTCGCGGCGAAATGTGCCTGATCGAATCGGATCGTCAACGAAAGCCCGCACTTCTTCCACGAGACCCGGGACGACACGCGCCCGGATAATGCCCTCCTCGACTTCGTCGATCGTAGCCCCGCTGAGAGCAATCGCCTCAGCGCCAAGGCCCTTTCCTCGCAGGGCCGCGATCGTTTCGTGCCATGCCTGCGGTGGATCCCTGTCTGCCGTGGCAACTGGCGCTTCGGGCGGCGACTCGTCCTGCTCAGGATGCGGCTCGTCCGCCTTTGGATGCTGCTTGCCCTGCTTCGGTTGCGGCTCTTCCTGCTTCGGGAGTGATCGATCCCGCTTGGGCTTCGGCTCTTCCCGTTTCGGTTGCCGCTCTTTCCGCTTCGGCTTCGGCCCGGCCCGGCCACTCGACACCTCGGCCTTCCTGACAGCCGGATCCGGTGGGTTCGGCGGAATCGGCGGGAGCCCCCCCTCGAGTGCCGTGATGAGGTCGGCAAACTCGATGAAGCTGGTCATGCTGGCCAGACGCAGCAGCAGCGCTTCGAGCTGAATCCGCGGCTGTGTGCTGCGCCGGAACCGACCGGAGGCTTCGAATTCGACCGTCGCCATCAGGTAGCGCATCAGGTCTTCTTCCGCGAATCCCTCCGCGGCGACCGCGAACGCGGCTCGGGTGGACTCCGGCAGGTCCGATGCTGCGCCTTCGGGATCCATTCGAAGTCCGAGAAGTACGCGCCATGCTTCTCCGAGACCAAGCAGGAACTCGCCCAGATCGTACCCCTCGTCGACGAGATCCTGGACGAAGGGAAACATCGCCGCCCGGTCCGACTCAGACACGAGACGGGCAAGCTCGAGATACTTCGCATCGGCCACGAGTCCAAGCATACGTCGAACATCGTCCGGCTCCACCCTCGCACCGGAAAACGAGAGTACCTGGTCGAGTAGAGAGAGAGCATCCCGCACGCCGCCTTCGGCCCTGCGCGCGATCGGGAGCAGGGCCGATTCGTCGGCCTCGACTCCCTCCTTTTCAAGAACGTTCTGGAGGTGCACGACGAGATCCGCCACCGACACGCGGCGAAAGTCGAACCGCTGACAGCGCGACAGAACGGGCGAGGCCGTTCGCCGAATCTTTTCCGGCTCTGTCGTCGCGAAAACGAAAATCACACGTGGCGGGGGTTCCTCGAGGGTCTTGAGGAGCGCGTTCCACGCATCCCGCGTGAGCCCGTGAGCCTCATCAACGATGTATACCTTGAAGCGGGACTCGTCCGACGGAGCGTACATCGCTCGCTCCCGGAGATCCCGGGCATCATCGACACCCCGGTTGCTCGCTGCATCGATCTCAACCACGTCGAGCGTCGTGCGACCCGCCCAGATGGCGTCGCAGGACTCGCAGACGCCGCAGGGTTCACCGCCGGATTGGTCAGGGCAGTTGAGCGCCATCGCCAGCACGCGAGCGGCCGTCGTCTTACCGATCCCGCGCGAGCCACAGAACAGGTAGGCATGGCCAACACGGCCCGACTCGACAGCGGCACGAAGCGTCGACGCGACATGGTCCTGGCCCACAAGTTCGGCAAAACGTCGGGGACGGTGGCTGCGAGCAAGGGCGGTACGATACATGCCGGCCAAGCTACCCACCCGCGTGGTCGGGGGAAAGCGGTCGGAACGCCTACCTGACGCGGAGATCCAACCCACAGCCCCAGGCGAGCCGTGGCGACCCTCACGAGCGAATCGCTGCTCCCTTCACGGTCTCATCCGTCGTCCGCCGTGAAGGCTCCCGGCACGTGGCAAACCACCGGTAAGCGTCCGCTCCGTCGCTGGATGGCCACCACGTCGAAACGGTACTCCGCCGCCCACTCCGGCCGGGTGGCTATCCACGTGGCCGCGGCCTTCCGGAGGTTGCGGCGCTTACGGGCATCGACAGCCTCCGCCGGATCCTGCGGCCCGGGAGAACGGGTCTTCACCTCCACGAACGCGATCGTTCCGGCATCGCGAATGACCAGGTCGATTTCGTAGCGTCCCGCCCGCCAGTTGGTCGCAAGAATCCGGCAGCCGGCATCACGCAGGTAGGCCGCAGCAGTCTCCTCGCCCCACCGGCCGGTGTTGTCCATACCTCAACCGACGTGATGGCATCATCTGCGGATCAACGGCTCACGCAGTTCAGCGGCAGGGCACAACTCCATCCCTCCACGGCCAGCTCCGTACGTCCCCCGAAACCGGCCGCCCTCACCAGGGCGACGACATCGGTCGCCGCGCGGAACTGCGGATACACGTGCGTGAGCAACAACAACTCGGGAGCGGCACCTGCCGCGAACCGCGCCACCGCCGCGGGAGACAGATGATTGTCGCCAGCGAGGTCGTCCGGCAGGGAGCACTCACATACGAACAAATCGCTGCCGGCCGCAAACTCGGCCAGGGCCGCGGCCGGCCCGGTGTCACCGGAGTAAACGACGGAGCCGGCTTCGCTCTCGATCCGGAAGGCTTGGCTCTCATCCGTGTGAGGAGTTGAAATTGTGCGCACCTCCAGTTGGTCACCGATTGTGCGCGTCTCCCCCGCCTGGATCTCGATCACATGGAGAGGAAACCCGGGATCGAGTACGTAGTCGCCGAGGGCCGCCGCCAGGTGCGTCATCATCGAGCGAGTACCCGGAGGGCCCCAGACCGTCAGCGGCGCGATGCGGCGCTCAGGCAGGAGACCGTGCGTGAGGGAGAACAGCAGGGCCGGCAACCCGCCCACGTGATCGGTATGAAAATGCGTGAGGAAAATGTCGGTAATTCCGGCCCAGTCGATGCTCAGCGTCGCGAGCGTCCGGACGGTACCGGGTCCGCAATCAAGCAGGGCCACCACAGAGCCCGCGTCCAGCAGAAACGACGAGCCGCCCGACGAGGCCTCCGGCACCACGGTCCCGCAACCGATGACCGTGAACCGGGCGTTCACACCGTGGCGGCCTTCGGCAGACCCTTCAGGTCGAGGGCCACGAGCGACGTCACACCTGGCTCCTGCATCGTTACGCCATAGATGTAGTCCGCGACTTGGATCGTTCGCGCATTGTGCGTGATGACGAGAAATTGCGTGTCCCGCTTGAATCGCTCGAGCATCGCCGTGAAACGGTCGATGTTGGACTCGTCCAGCGGGGCGTCGACCTCGTCCATGACACAGAACGGGCTGGGCTTGGCCCGGTAGATTGCGAACAGCAGGCCAAGTGCCGTCAGTGTCCGCTCGCCACCGGACAGCAGGTGGATGCGCTGGGTACGCTTTCCGCGCGGACTCGCGGAAATCTCGATCGCCGAATCGAGCGGATCGTCTGGATTCTCCAACCACACGTCGGCCTCACCGCCCTCGAACAGCGTAACGAAGATTTCGCGGAAGTTCGCTCGCACCTGCTTGAAGACCTCATGGAACGATGCCGCCGCCGTCTCGTTAATGCGAGAAATCGAGGCGTGCAGATCGTCACGCGCCGATATCAGGTCAGTCTTTTGGGTCTCCAGGAAGTCGAGGCGCAGCTTTTCTTCATCGTATTCCGCCGCAGCGAGCATGTTCACGGGTCCCAGAGAGGCCAGCTTGCTTCGCACTTCAACGAGGGCCTCGGCCCAGTCCTCCGGTTGCTGATCCGGCGGCGTCTTCACTTCGCGCCGGAGATCATCGAGAGACCGCTCCCATTCCATCTCGATTCGCTCGCGAATGGCCGCGCTCTTGCCGCGCAACTCGGTTCTCTCGAGTTCGAGGGCATGGCGCTGTTCCGACGCCTCCCGCTCGCCAGTCCGGGCCACGCGAAGCGCCGCCTCCCGGCGGTCGAGTTCGGCCCGGCGCTCCTCGAGACCGTCCATTCGACCGCGGATATCTGTTTCCAATTCGGCACGGGAACCGAATAATTCTTCGAGCTCCTGCTCGCTGCCCGCCAGTTGATCCGTTCCACGCTTGATGATACTCACGCGATCGGTGAGTTCCTCGTCCAGGCGTGCCTTCCTCTCGTCAAGCTCCGACAGCAGAGCTTCCGCACGCTCGACCCGACCGGCCTCCGCGGCGTGATCGGCCTCGCACCGGGCGATCTGCAACCGCAACTCCTGGAGCACGTCGCGTTCGGCTTCCCATCCGCTGGACGCATCCAGTAACGCCGCCGCGAAAGCCGCCAGCTCGCCCTCCAATTCGGTGCGCTGCCCCGTCAGGCCAACAAGCCTGGAGTCATCCGCATCGTCCATATCTGCGTCTGGCGGACTGTCATCGCCCAGTTCATGGATCCAGCTGTCCAGTTCCTCGATCCGTCGATTCGTCCGGGCCAGTCTGTCGTGTGTCGCCTCGGCGCCGGATTCCGCCTTGCGTTCTTCCAGCGCCAGGACTTCCCGGTCCTTGTCGAGCGAGGCGGTCTGCTCCGCAAGCATGCGCGCATCGGATTCGAGTCCTTCCAGGGCTGCGCGCAGTTCATCGCACTCCGTCTCCAGAGCTGCGCGACGTTGCTCTAATTCCCCGTGCTCCGTCCGGCGTCGCAGCATCCCTTTACCGCTGGAGGGCTGACCCAGGCGTATGGCGCCGAATCGGTCCCGCCCGCTTCCGTCGCCGGCGACCCAGGCTCCGGATGCCGGCCCGAACTCGTTTTCGGGCGCCATCTCGACGTCAGCCAGCAGCGCCCGCACCCAGGCCTCGCCAACCCCGTGCGTTCCAACTTTCGCGTTGAGCGATCCACCCGTCCCGGGGCGGGCAGGACCCGGATCCAGCGGCAGTAACAGGAGTCCATCCGTCTCGTCGCGCCCGGACAGCCAGGAACGGACGGCGAGCACGGCCTGCCAGTCATCGACGACCACTCCAAACAGCAGGGGGCCGAGATGAGCTTCCACGGCACGGGATAACCCGGCGGGAACGTCCATGAATTCCGCGAGCACGCCGCGGACGCCGGGTACTCGTTTGCGGTCCGACTGCAGTCTCGCAACGATCGGCGGAAGGTCTTTGCCGGCCGACAGCATACCGGCAAGCCCCCCGGCTCGGGCCGATACGGACGCCAGTTCGCCCTCCAGCGTCGACAAGCGGTCGCGAAGGGTCCGTGTTTCGTCCCGCGCTGCACGCAGGGCCGCCCGAGCCTCATCGAGACGGTGGTCGTTTGCCTTCCGGGCCTCGAGCGCTGTGGCCAACCGATCCTTCGCGGTCTGCGCTGCTTCTTCGAGCCCGAGGACCGACTCGGCCGATTCGGCCCGCTCCGTGATACGCAGTCCCCGTTCCGTCGCACGTGCCTTTCCCCGTTCGCGCCGGGCCTCGGCTTCCGCACCGACCCTACCGATTTCCGCCAGCTTCTCGGTGAGCGCGTTCCGGGTTCGCGCCTCACTTTGCTCCAACTCCTGGCGGCGAGAGCTGAGCGCACCGACCTGTTCGGCCAATGCGGAATCCTTCTCCTGCAACCGGGTCAACTCCACCGCACGGGCCGACAGACCATCCGACCCGGCGCTCCGCTCGGACACGGCGGCGTCCCGACGCTGTTCCAGCCCCGCGTGCTCCTGCCCGATCGCTTCGATCCGGGACTTCGCCGCCGTGACCCGTTCGCCGGTGAGCAATCGCTCGCGTTCAATCTCTTCGAGGCGGACACGCACTGATTCGAGCCGGGATGCCAGTTGTCCTCGTTCGCGCTCCCGCTCGACGAGCTTGAGGCGGAGAGCCTCCACCTCGGTCTCATCACGCGCCAGCGTCGCCTCGGCCTCCGGTCGAGACCGCTGGGCCAGTTCAAGACAACGCTCGGCCTCGAGCAGCCGGACCTCCATGGCTTCGAGGGAATCCGCCGCGACGGCAACCTCCAACACCAGGCGGCGTTCGCGAAGCTCGCCGAATTTCGTGGCCCGGCCCCGCTGGCGAGCCAGGGACCGGACCTTGCTGGCCACCTCCCCGATCACGTCTTCGAGCCGTTGAAGATCCGCATGGGCCTGATCCAACCTGCGAAGTGCCGTGCGACGACGATCTTTGTACCGGCCCACTTCGGCGGCTTCTTCGAACAGGGCCCGACGCTCCTCGGGTCGATCGCTCAGAATTGCGTCGATCATCCGGGCCTCGATGATCGAATATGCGTTCGCTCCCAGGCCGGTATCGCGACACAAGTCCTGGACGTCCTTGAGGCGCACGGGCTGCCCGTTGATTTCGTAAACGCTCTCGCCGCCACGGAGCACGGTTCGACCAATGGCGACTTCCGGGTAGGGAACGGGAAGGATGCCGTCCTCGTTCGCGATCCTGAGCTCCACCTCCGCGCGGTGGATCGGCTTCCGACTCGCCGTGCCGTGGAAGATAGCCTCGTCCATGCGGCTGCCACGGATCGCCGAGGCCCGTTGCTCGCCCAGCACCCAGCGCAGGGCGTCCGAGATATTGGATTTGCCACACCCGTTGGGGCCTACGACCGCCGTGATTCCATCGTGGAACTCCACCATCGTCCTGTCGGCGAAGGACTTGAATCCGTTGAGTGTGAGAGAGTTGATCTTCACGGTGCGACGCCCGACCTGGTGTTGAGTTCAGCCTTCAATCCGCGCGATGCCAAGAGATCTCCCATCGCCATCGCCGCCTGCTCCGACTCGAATGCGCCGGCGAATACTCGATATGCTGGAGCGTCCGTCGAATCGCTCAGCGCATACGCCGGTATGCCGTCTGCGCCCAGCGTCCGGACACGGTCGCTCGCGCCGTCCAGAGAATCGAACGTACCAAGGTCGTAGGCCAAGCGCACGGGGCGGACATCCCAGAGTTTGACCGCCTTCTTGCGGCCGTCGGCCACGAGGCGTTCCATCGCCGCCAGCGCATCCACCTGGTCCTCATGTACGCCCGCGAATACGCGGTAGTAAATGCGGCCCCGAACGGGAGTAGGCGAAACGTAGAACAGGCCGCCGTTTCTGGAGAACGTGCCGCGCCGTTCCTCGGCATCGCTCAGCCGAATGTGGCTCTCCACCAGCACCGAGTAATTGGCGGCCGGAGCCCTCCACGTGAGCGGACGCGACGCGACCTCCGGGGAAGCCGCCGTCTCTGGTTCGTCAGCAATCCGGACCGCCGTCACGGGAGCCTCGTCGGCGTGAGCCTCCACTTCCCCGGAAGAACCCGTAACTGTCCAGACCGCCCACAGAAGCAGAAGTCCGACGGCCGGGATCATGAGCTTGCTGAGAGAACCGAGTCTCGCAACGGCGACGCGCTCTCTTCCGGCGGCGCCCGGCTCCCGATCGTCGTCCGGACAGGCGGACTCAGGACCCGGGCCCACGGGAGCGTCAGCAGGTCTCTCGACTCGAGCCAGCAACGGCGCGCCCAGTTCCAACGCCAGGTCGCGAACTGACCCGAGGGCGATGCACCCATCCAATGCCAGCCCATCGCCGGTGTCCCGGTTGGATGCAACCGTCAGGTCCTCCTCAGAACTGTACAGCAGGAGCGTACCTCCTCCACGCCGCATCTTGCGGAGAAGATTCCTGAATCTCGGGAGGCGCCGTAATTCGGACAGGGGAAGAGCGGAGTCTCCAGCCGGCAGATACGTGAAGGACCTTTGTCGCGCGGACCTGGCGATCGAAGCGACCGAAGTGGAACCGGACAGAGCGGATGTCAGTCCCGCTCCGCCCTCGACCTCCAGGAGCGAATCGAGTTCACTGCCGTCGGTTCCCACGTTCGCCAGATAGGTCCGGCCTCGCTTCCTTCCTACGATGTCCGCCAGACCAACAGCGACGCCAGCCGCCCACTCTCCGCAACCCGTCTCGCGAACCACCGCGATCAGGGAAGCTTCGGCCGGTAGCCAGTCGAGCGCGTCCGGCGCGACGCCATCTTCATCGTTCATCACGTGCCGCCCAGTTCCGTAACCCAGGCCTGCAGATTGTACTCCCGCTGGAGTTGCCTGGCCGCCGCCTGCGCCCGCGCACGAGTTGGATAGGGCCCGACGAGTCCTCGAAACCAGATACTTCCGGCTTCGTCCGGAAACTGCTGGAGATGTGTCGGAAATCCGCCATCTGCGAGTGTCGCGAGCAGGCCAGCCACGCCGGCGCGTTGTCGAGCGGAGACTACGATCGCGTAGTGGCCAGCCCTGCCACCGATCGTTTCCCTTGCAGGGGCCTCGGCGCCTGCTGCCGAATCCTGGACCTCCCCGTCCAGCGCCTGTGGCATCGCCGGCGAGTTCTCGGTCAGCTGATTCGGAGTCTTCGACGCCACCGGACTCCAGCGCAGCGGAACCCACCAGGCCGGGGCGCCACCTGCCAGCACCCTCCCCACCGCATCGCCGACTGTCACTAACCGCGACTCGTCATCTTCGAGCACGATGGTTCGGCCGGCAGGCAGGCCGAGGGGAAGATCGGATCGCCATGTCCCCCTGAGGGGTTGCCATGTGGCCTCGCCGGCCTCGACCTGCCCGATACCGTCCGCCGTACGGATCAGGATTGTACCCCCGAGCAGGCCGGAGCGGAGTGTCTGAATGGAGGACGCGAACTCAGCGACTTCCCGTGCGGAGAACCCGAGTCTGTTTACCCGAACCAGCCGCGGAGGATCGTCGATCGATACATAGATCTCGTGGGACGACGGCGACGCTTCGAGCGCGCGGACGGGACCGCCCACATCTACGTCGCCCACGAGACTCCCGTCATCGGTCGCGTAAAACTGCAGGGTGTGATCACCGGGACCAGTCAGGACGAGGCGCTTCCCCCAGGCCGTTACCAGCGCTGTCGGACCACCCGCCTCCATTTCGAGCATCGCCTCCGAGTCCCCGCGCCGAATCAAGCGCAGGCGAGGCGGATCGGATGCCAGGAGCATGGCGAGTCCCCCATCGACAGGGGACGCCCAGGTTACGGCTTCCGCCACGGCGTAGTCGGACACGTGCTCGAGCCCGATTTCGATCACCACCTGATTCCCGGGATCGGTCAGGGCAACGGCAGAACCGCTTGCGTCCCCGAAACCAGCGGTGGATGACACCTGGGCCACCTGCGTCATTCGGTCGGTCAGCGGTTCGTAGCGCAGCACCCGACCGTCTTCGGCGAGGAGAACGACCATCAAGTCGCCCAGCGGTCGGAGATCCTTGATCACCGGGAGGGCCGTCGAGCCCGTCCAGACGATCGAGTCCGGACTCGCCATCGGGCGCATGTCCGCCAGCCCGCCCCCGCGTGGAATCGTAAGCAGGCCCCATTGGAGGATCGTGCTGCCGACGACGAGAGACGTCGCAGGCTCGCTCCCCTCGCTGGCCGAAGAGGAACCGGACCCTCCGCAGGCCGCTGCGCACAGTGTGGCAACCAGGCCAGCATGCCTTGCGGCGGTCAGACTCAACCTATCTCCCTTTGGTCGGCGGGCGATTCGCAGCGGGGCACGAGCGGATCATCGTGCCCCGGGAGCCACCTCCTCGAGTCGTGTAAGCGGAGCATCGCCCCACAATTCCTCGAGGCGGTAGAAGTCGCGCACGCGCGGCAGAAAGACGTGTACGACGGCATTGATGTAGTCGATCAATATCCACGACGCCGCGCGCTGTCCTTCGATTCCGGCTGGCCGGATTCCCGCTTCGCGTCCACGCACGACCACGTTGTCGGCGATCGCTCGGGCGTGCGTGTCCGAGTCGCCGGAGGCTATCAGAAACCAATCGGTCGCGTCCGAAATTCCCCGCAGATCCAGTAACACGAGCTCCCGTGCATTGCGCTCGCGCAACGCCTCCACGATCAACTCGACGTCCGGCGGAATGGTTGGCGGCGCCTGTCGCGCATTGCTGTCGTGTCGCTCGTGCATATCCGGTATGACCCGTCTCCGGTTCGCGGGGTTCCTTGCGGCGGATTATCCGTCGTCGGAGACGGATTCCTCGTCCTCGATCTGGTACGTAACTACCCATGTGCCAGGGCCCGTGTGCACACCGAGAGACGCCGATGCCGGTCCAACGAGCACTTCTCTCGGAGCATATCGAGTCTGGAGCATCTCCGCGATTCGCTCGGCCACCGCATCGGCTCCGAAATGAGCCACGCCGAAACGAACCTGGCGCGCGCCCTCGAGCTTCTCGTCGAGCCGATCGAATACAGCCTCGATTACGGCCTCGCGGCCGCGTGCCCGGCCGATCGGCACGACCCTGCCGTCGGCGGTCAGCGACAGGATAGGCTTGATGTCCAGCATTCCGCCAAGCAGGGCCTTGGTCCGACCGATGCGGCCCGATCGCACCAGGTACTCCATCGTGTCCACCGTGAAGAACACGTTCGACTGATCTCTCACCCTGCGCAGCTCCGTGGCCAGCGCCGGAAGGTCAAACCCCTGTTCGAGCAATTCGATCGCACGAATGACAAGCAGACCGATACCCAGCGAAGCCGAGCGTGAGTCGATCACCTCGATCGGTACGCCGTCGAACGTCCGCATGACCCTGGAACCGGAGGCATACGTCCCTGATATGGCTGAGCTCACGAAGATTCCGAGAAGTTCCTTCGCCCCGTGATCGAGTGCGTTCCGGGCGGCGGTTTCGAACGCCGCTGGTGCCGGCTGCGAGGTCCTCGGCTGCGGTGATCCGGGGTCACGCATCAGAGCCAGGATTTCATCGGCCTGCAGGTCGATTCCATCGCGGAATACGTCGTCACCCACGATTACCTGCATCGGGACGACGTGCACCCCGTGGCGTTCGACCCACTCGCGCGGCAGATCGCTCGCGGAGTCCGTCAGCACAGCGGTGTGATGCCTGGCCGTGCCGGCCAGCATCGTGTCTTCGACGCGCTCCGACTCGATCGATCCAAACCGCCCCAGAACGGCGATGACGTTCCGTGGTTCGTCGGAGTGTATGTGAACCTTCGCCACGGAACCTGCTCTGATGATGATCGTGGACGTGCCCAGCCCGCACAGCGCTTCCCGGATCGTGGGTGTGTCCGGCAACTGGCCACGAATTGCCACCTGAGTGCAATACCGGCCCTCGTTTGCTCCCACACCCGATTCCCGCGCGAAGTACAGCGACGGATGAGGTTCGGAGACCGGCTCCTCCAATGCCTCGGTCTCCACTCGGCCCTCGATCAACTGCAGGACGCCCTTGAAGAACACGACGACACCTTTGGCGCCGGCATCGACGACACCCGCCTCTTTCAGGGCTGGGAGCAACTCGCGCGTGCGCCGAAGCGATGCTTCAGCCTCTGCGTGGAGGTCTCGCAGCCATGGGACCAGATCGCCATCACGAGCCTTACCTCCTTCAACTCCAGCCTCAGCCATGTCGCGTACGACAGACACGATGGTGCCCTCGACCGGATCGTCGAGTGCCTCGTGGAGCCGGGTCGCGGCAATCGAGAACGCATCCGCGACCTCGGAGGATCCGGCCCGGAGTCTCTGGCCGATTCCCTGGGCGAACCCCAGTAAAAGGTAGGAGAACAGCATGCCGGAATTGCCCCGGGCGCCGAGGACGCTCGCCTCCGCCGCAGCGCCCGCGACCTCGGCAAGCGACCGGCTCCGGAGAGGCCGCACGGCGTCCGCGATGGAACGCAGTGTGAGGGTGAGGTTGGTGCCCGTGTCACCGTCGGGCACGGGGAATACGTTGATGCGGTCCAGTTCTTCCCTCTCGCCACTCACGCACCTCACGCCGGCGAGTATCAACTTCCGGAATCGACGCCCGTCAAGGTAGCCGATCTGGAGATTCCGGCGGTACCCGGCGTTGGATCCCATTCACCCTCCTCAGACCGACGATATCCTGTGCGACGGGCTCGGGTCGCACGAAGCGACACGTCCGATCAAGTTTCGGCGACCACGCAAACTGTGACTGCAGGCTGGATGTTCGCGGAAAGGCGCACAACCACTTTATAGGTGCCAAGCTGTTTAATCGGTTCGTCGAGTTGAATCCGGTTGCGGTCAATCACGACACCCTGCTCTGCCAGCCCGGCTGCGATGTCGGCGGATGTCACCGAACCGAACAGGCGACCGTCTTCGCCGGCCTTCATCGGGAAGTCGAGCGACTGAGCCTCGATTTCGGCTGCCAGCGCCGACGCCTTCTCCAATTCGCGGGAAGAACGGTCCACGAGATGCTCCCGCTCCTCTTCGAACCGACGCAAGTTGGCTGGAGTCGCCTCCAACGCGATGCCTCGCGGCAATAGAAAATTCCTTGCGAACCCAGGCTTGACATCGACTACTTCGCCGGTCTCGCCGAGGTTGTCCACGTCCTCCATCAGTATGATCTGTACCATCGAATTATTCTCCAGCAGACGAAACTGTTATCACTTACCAACCGGCGGCGACGCGAGCCAACCCAACCGGCGACGTACGTCGAGCCACGTATCTCCCATTCCTACGGCGAACGCCAGGCCGAGCACTACCGGGTACAGCAGAGCTCCAGCGATTATGAGTAAGGTCCAGGTCAAGGAAGAAGCGCCTGCCGCCGTGAGTATCCATACGGCGATCGCGGTTCCCCGCACAACATACATTGCCACCATGAACAGGGCGGCGTTGCTTCCGATGCGCGTGGCGGCCTCTCCCAATGGGAGCACGTAGAGCGAGAGCCCCAGCGTGAACAACCATACAAGCTGGTCGTTGAACCGAAAGCCACGGATCGGAGCCGGCGCCTCCGGCCTGCCCGTCAAACGGCCAAGAAGATACCACCCGATCGCCAGTGCGGGCAGCGACGCCAGTGCCAGAAGTGCCGGATACACCTGTTTCTGAACCTCGGCCCATGTCGTAATTGCCCGTGTCATCGAGGCCGCGACATCCGGCTGAGCATCCACCGTGGCGGTCCACTGCAGCAAAAGCACCGAGGCAACCTGGATTCGGTCCGCCATCCAGGCATCGAGACCCATTAGCACGTCGGGACGCAACATCCCGGCAGCCGCTACGGCCACTCCGCCAATCAACAGCGCCCACAGCGATCTCCCCAGAAGCGTGGCGTGCCGCGCCATGAGGGTCGCCACCACAAATCCACCACCCAGCAACAGGGCCCAGGCTCGCTGTGCGAACCAATCCGGGCCAGGCGACGCCGCTACCGACCCAAACGCCAAGACCAGCAGTACTACACCCGTCAGCAGCGCGGGCACATCGCCAGGCCTTAGCGCAACGAGCATGAGCCCGAGCGGAATCAGAACCAGGAGGAGCGGGCTGACCGGCGACACCGAAAGCGCCGCGACCAACACACCGAACCTGATTATGGATGACACGATTCGAGGCTCCGGCAGGCGTGTCCGTAATGCATTGACCCGGGCCTACATCAGTCGTAGTAGCCCTGGATGTACGGTACCAGAGCCAGGTGTCGGGCGCGCTTGATTGCCGTGCCCAGCTGGCGTTGGTGCCGGGCGCAAGTCCCGGTCGCCCGGCGCGGCAGAATTTTGCCGCGATCCGTCAGGAATCGTTCCAGAGTCGGACCGTCCTTGTAGTCGATCCGGCGTGCCCCCTGCTCGCAGAACCGGCAGACTTTCTTGTATGCCATGATTCCTAGCCCTCCTGTTCCACGTCGTCGTCCGA
>CBDUXS010000012.1:0-15914 GCA_965371255.1 uncultured bacterium | reverse complement strand
TAATCTCGGTCGATACGGTACTGACGACGCGGATCGGTTGCTCCTGCCCGTCGCCAGGCAGAATGGCCACGAGCTCGATCGGCTGGGCTCCGGCTGCCGCGAGCCGCCGAATCACGAAGTAGTAGTGCTGCGCGATGCCCGGCCCAAGCAGAACCTGATCGGGTGCCGCCAGCAGTTCCGTCATCCGGTCTCCCTCCTGGCTCGATGTGGTGATTCGGAGCCGGGTACCGGTGCGGGTCACGATAACCGTGTGTGCGGGCCGGCCAAGCGCTCGTGTTTCGAACCGCACGGGAGCGTAGGCGGCGTCAGTTCGCAGACCGAATTCCGCGGATCGAAGCCAGGTTCCCTCGCCCTCGAGCTGAATTCGACCGACGGCCATGTAGCCCTCACCCTGCCGACGGATCGCGAACGTCTCGGTGCCTGCCACGCGGTTTCCGACCGTGATATCGTAGCGGCCCTGATCGATGAGGTTGGGATCCTGGACGGCCGCGGTGGCGGGGGACACGAGCAGTGCGGCCAACACGGCTGCCGCGAAACCGGGTCTACACACCGATCCGATCCACGATACAGTCGACGAGATACCCATAAATCCTCTGTCCCTTCTGTTCAGTCGCTGTAGACGGATAACTGTCCTCCGCCGTGGCCCTCCGAACCATTTCCGGTGCCAGGTGCAGCATAAGGGAAGTCTCGAACTCACCCGCGTGATCCGATAGCCCGGAGTCCAGGAACCGGGACACATCGATCGCCCGCGTATCTACCGATCGCACACGAAGGGACTTCGCCAGGACCATCGCCAGGGCCTGTATGTGCCGCACGTTGCCATTACCCGTGAGCAACGTGATTTCTTCCAGCCCCTGTCGCTCCCACGACTCGACGAGTTCATTGAGTACCCGGTGCAGGGTCTTCCGCTCCAGGCCGGCCGTTCCTGCGTGCTCCAGGTCTTCCCGCGAGATAACGCCGAACGGCAGCAACGGAGCCAGCAGAATCCCTGTGCGCCGACACACGGACCGGGCCAGCCGACCAGTAATCTGATTGTCCGTGCCCACCGGAAGATGTGGACCGTGCTGCCTGCAACTGCCGACCGGCAGCAATAGTCTGGGATCGCGGCGGAACCAGTCCGCGATCTGGACGGACGTGAGTTCGTCAAGTCTGGTCGGGCCGGTGCCGTCGGCTTGAGGTTCGGTTCGCACGCTGACTAATCTACCTGCATGGTCGGCTCCAGCATACGCCAGGAAGGACTCAAAGCCTGTGGAAGAACAAAGCCTGTTGGGGAACTGGGGCCAGCCGCTGACCGGAAAAGTGTCGCTGATAACCGGCGCGTCGCGCGGTATCGGCAGGGCACTGGCTCTGCGCCTCGCTTCAGAGGGCGCGCGGCTGAGCCTCACCGCACGAGATATGTCGGCATTGGAGGCTGTCGCGGCCGAATGTCGAGCCGACGGCGCCGACACGATCGTGACGACGGGAGACGTGACCAGCCCGGCAGATGTCCGACGTGTAATCGACGAGACAGTCAGCCGATTCGACGGCCTGGACGTTCTGGTGTGCAATGCCGGAATTTCTATGGTGTGCCCGTTTGAAGAGTTGGCCGATTCGGAGGCTATCGAGCGACTCATCCAGGTGAATTATGTGGGCAGCGTGCACTTCGCTCAGGCTGCGCTGCCGCATCTCATCGAAGCCCGAGGAAGAATCGTGGCGGTGGCTAGTCTCACGGCTCTGACGGGCGTACCAACCAGAACGGGATATGCGGCTTCCAAGGCGGCGATGGCCTGTTTCTTCGATAGCCTGCGCATCGAACTGGCTGGCCATGGCGTATCCGTGACGATCGCTTACCCCGGGTTTGTCGATACCGGCATCCGGGAACGTGCCGCGGGGTCCGGTGAGGGACGTGGGCACGGCGCCGGTCGAATCATGTCTCCCGACGAATGTGCGCGCCGCATTCTCGCCGCCGCCCGCCATCGCCGTCGCGAAGTCGTGATGACGGGTCGCGCCAAGGCGGGCCGTTGGCTTCGCCTCATTGCTCCCGGGCTTGTAGATCGGATCGCGGCTCGCGCGGTGGGCTGGCCCTGACTCCCTCAATGAGGTAGCCGGCCGCCACGCTCGCGACGACCATCAGCAGGCCCAACCAGCCCACGACCGTCAGATTCTGGCCCAGCAGGGCGAGTGCCAGCAAGGCTCCCGCGACCGGCTCGATCGTAGCCGCAACCGAAACCGGCGCCGCCTCGATGCGCCGGAGCGCGCCGAAGAACAGGAGATTCGCAGCCAGTACGGTTCCTGCGGCCAACAGTCCCATATACAACCAGGCCGCGGCCCCGGAGGGTGGTACCGGTGTCTCTCCGATCGCGGGCAGCAAGACAGCGAGAATGATCGTTGCGCCCACGATCTCCATGAAGAGCACGCGCTCCGCTCCGTAGCGGGGAACCGCAACCCTGCCGATCAGGATCGTTCCCGCATAGGACACGGCAGCGATCAAACCACCTGCTATGCCGAGAACCATGCCTTCCTGCTGTGAGGCGAACAGAGAAACGACACCGCTGCCGCCGCTGACCGTCAGCGCTGCACCCAGCATCACCCCCATGGCGAGCAAGAGCCGAAGCGGAGTCAACGCTTCGCCCAGCACGAGGCGAGCGGCGATGGCTACGATGACCGGGGCCGTATACAAAAGCGCAGCCGCGCCAGCCACACCGACGCCGGCGATCGCGAATTGATAAGCAATTTCGAATCCGGCGACGCAGATGCCGCCGAACAGGCCGACCAGAATCACGCCGCGCCGGTCCACGCGAAACAGGTCCGGGCGTCTGATCCCCCACAGCGTGAGTGCGACACCTCCCAGCAGGACCCGCCAGAATCCCACGGCAGTCAGCGCAGCGCCCTCTGCGTACAGGGCCGTACTCAGGGGCCCGGTAGTGCCCCACAGGATGCCGGCTCCCAGCGCCATGGAGAAGCCCATCCGCCTCGCGCGCTGGCGCGCGGCCGAATCCGGCGGCAAGGGCTGGACACTCGAGTCGTGCAAAGCGATCCTCCGTGTTCGGATGTGTGAGACGGACATCGGAAGCCAACGCGCAGAGGTTAGGCGCCGTAGCGAGTTGGCGTCAAGCCGATAGGAGTGAATGCGTTGACTGAACATCGAACGGACGGGAACGGCGGAGAACGACCGCCGCTCGTGCCGCTGACGACCTGGATCGAGCGGCAGACGGACGACATGCGCGGCCGGGCGCGCAGCTTCTACGAGGACATGAGTCGCCGCCGGACGGTGCGCGATTATGCGAATCGTCCCGCGCCCCGGGATGTCATCGAGGACTGCATCCGGACGGCTGGAACAGCGCCGAGCGGGGCGCACATGCAGCCATGGCATTTCGTGGTCGTCACGGATCCGGTCGTAAGGCGCCGGATCCGGCTGGCTGCCGAGGCGGAGGAAAGAGAGTTCTACAGCGGACGGGCGCCGGACGAGTGGCTCGAGGCCCTGGCGAGGCTCGGCACGACCGCGGAGAAGCCATTCCTCGAGACCGCCGCCTGTCTGATCGTGGTGTTTGCCCGGAGCTATGGAGTCGGACCGGACGGCAAGAAACGCAAGCACTACTATGTGCAGGAGTCGGTCGGGATCGCGACGGGAATTCTGATCGCCGCGCTGCACAACGCGGGACTGGCCACTCTCACGCACACACCGAGTCCGATGGGCTTTCTGTCTTCCGTACTGAACCGGCCGAAGAATGAACGCCCTTTCCTGGTCCTCGTCGCCGGCTATCCGGCGCCCGGCACGCGCGTGCCCGACCTGGAACGGCTTCCGTTGGACGAAATAGCCACGTTTATCGAGGAAGAGCCACACACCGATTGAGGTTCCGTTGACCCCGAAAAGCAGCATGGGTGTGTGTATCAGACCGTAACGACGTACGCGCTCGTGGGCCTGCAGCCGGTGCGGATCCGTGTCGAGGCGTCGATCCGTCGGGGCACTCCCATGTTGTTGATCGTAGGACTTGCCCCGGGAGCCGCGCGGGACTGTCGGGAGAGGATTCGGGCGGCCGCAAGTCGGGCCGGACTGAGGCTGCCGGGATTGCGAATCACGGTAAACCTGGCGCCAGCCGATTTACCGAAGACCGGAGCTGCGTTCGATCTACCCATCCTCATCGCCGCGCTGGCTGCTGCCGGCCAGGTTCCGGCCGCCTCACTCCTTCGCCATGCTCTGCTCGGTGAACTTGGACTCGACGGCAGCGTTCGGCCGGTTCGTGGAGTCCTCGCCTTCTGTCTCGGCGGCGCGAGCGATCCCGGACTCGATACGCTCGTCGTACCGGCGGCCAATTTGCCTGAGGCCGCTGGCGCGGACGGCGTCCGTGTGCTCGGGGCGGACTCTCTGTCGTCGGTCGTTGACTACCTGACTACCGGTGCTGCTCTCCATGTGGCGCCGGATGGTCGGTCGCCGAATCGACGCACGGAGTCGACGGATCTGTCGGACGTGCAGGGACAGGAGGGGGCGAAGCGTGTACTGGAGATCGCGGCGGCCGGCGGCCACCACCTGCTGCTGTTGGGGGAGCCGGGCGCGGGCAAGACCATGCTGGCATCGCGCCTGCCCGGCCTCCTCCCGCCTCTGACTTCGGCCGAATCCGTCGAGGTTACGGTCGCACACAGTGTGGCCGGACTACTCGATCCCGGCGCAGGCCTGATCAGAGATCCGCCATTCAGGTCTCCGCACCACACGGTGACTTCAGCCGGACTGATTGGCGGCGGCTCCCGACTGAGACCGGGTGAGGCCTCCCTGGCTCATCGAGGTGTTCTATTCCTCGACGAGTTGGGTGAGTTTCGCCCGGCGGTACTCGATGCGTTGAGGCAGCCGCTGGAGTCCGGGCAGATTCGGATTGTCCGAGACCGCGGAGCCGTCACGCTTCCCGGTCGATTCCAGCTCGTCGCAGCCATGAACGGGTGCCCGTGCGGCTATGCGGCGAGCGTATCGGGTCGGTGCGTGTGTGATCCATGGCTCGTGAGACGCTACCTGAGACGCCTCAGCGGCCCGCTGCTGGATCGGATCGACATGACGTATGAGGTGCCCGCGCACAGGTGGCGTGCGGAGCCAGAGGGTCCGATCGGTAAAACGAGTGCCGTGGTCCGGGAACGGGTCGCGACTGCCCGCCAATTCGGACGGCAGCGGGGCCAGCACCAGCGCAATGCTGATCTGGCAACCGCAGATCTGCGAACCGGCTGCCGGCTGGACGACGAGGGTGGTTCGATTCTCGCCGAGGCAGCTCGCAGGTTTGGTCTGAGTACGCGCTCGTGCCACCAGGTCCAGCGGGTAGCCCGCACGATTGCGGACCTGGCCAGCGTCCCGGAGATCCGCGCGACCGACGTCTCCGAAGCGCTCACCTACCGCCGTCGGCTGGGATCGTCCTCTATTACGGGCTGATTCCGATCGATGAATTCAGTAGCGGGCCGGCAGGCTGCCGTGCCCATCGGCCGGCCTCCCCGGCCGAGCACCATGAAGTTTTGCAGGAGTGCGTGCCCGTGCTCCGTAAGAAGAGCCTCCGGATGAAACTGAACACCCCAGACGGGCCGCTTGAGGTGCCGCATGGCCATCAGCGTACTGTCTTCGGCCCATGCGAGGGGACGGAGAGCGTCCGGAAGGCTTCCTGCCGGCACGGCCAGCGAGTGATACCGTGTCGCGCGGAACGGCGACGGGATTCCGGAGAACAGATCTTCCCCGTCATGTCGGACGTCGGTGAGTTTGCCGTGCACGGGAACCGCAGCGGGCTCCGTTGATCCCCCGAATGCCTCCGCGATGCACTGGTGCCCCAGGCACACTCCCAGGATCGGTAGCTGATCCTTCGCGAGACGGACGATCTGTGTTGAGATTCCTGCCTCGGGCGGTCGCCCGGGTCCAGGAGAAAGCACAATCGCTTCGGGAGCGAGGGCCAGAGCCTGCTCGGCGCTCATCGCGTCGTTTCGGATCACGCACGTGTCCTGGCCCAGTTCATCGAAGTACCTGGCCAGGTTGCGAACGAACGAATCGTAATTATCGATCAGCAGGATCATCCGGTGGCTCAATATCTCCGTGAAAAGCGGCCTACCACGTCGGTCAGGGCCAGGGCCTTCGCCAGTGTCTCGTGGTACTCGTCTTCCGGATCGGAATCGTAGACAATGCCGCCGCCGGCGTGAAATGTGGCCCGGCCCCCGGCCAGCACGAGGATGCGAATCGCGACGGACAAGTCGATCTGCCCGTCGAAGGCCAGATAGCCGATGGCGCCGCAATACGGGCCCCGCGCGACATGCTCCAGGTCCGTGATTATTTCCATCGCCCGGATCTTGGGCGCCCCGGTCACCGAGCCGGACGGAAAGGTCGCCCGGATTACGTCGCCGGGCGACGTGCCGGTCCGCAGCTGGCCGGTGATGACCGACACCAGATGATGAACCGTAGCCCACGATTCGAGTTTAAACAGTTCGGGGACACTGATCGATCCGGGCAGGCAGATCTTCGACAAATCGTTCCTCAACAGGTCGACGATCATCAGGTTTTCGGCGCGATCCTTCTCACTCGCCAGGAGTTCCGCCGCGAGTGCCCGGTCTTCCGCGGTGTCCGCTCCCCGTGGTCGAGTGCCCTTGATCGGTCGGGTCTCGATGCGGCCGCTGCGATCCACGCGCACGAAGCGCTCCGGCGATGTACTGAGAATGGATCCGGCCTGTGTACGGAACAGGGCGCCGAAAGGTGCCGGACTTCGGCGACGCAGGTTGTGGTACAAGTCAAGCGGGTCCGCCTCGCAGCGCGCCGCGAACCGCTGGGACAGATTGACCTGATACGCTTCACCGTCGCGGATCTTGTCGATCACGCACTCGACGGCGGCGGCATACTCGCTCGCCGTCGTCGTGGACGAGAGCCACGCCATGCCCGGAAGTTGGCATCCGGCCACAGGATCAGGAGCAGGCGAGACACGAAGCGTGGACGCGTTCAGCGGTCCCGGCCGATCAGCCGGGGACCCGCCTTCCAACCAGGCGAGCGTCTCGTCCAGCCGGTCCCGGACTCGTCGCTGGCCCGATTCGCCGGTCTCGGGCCGACCCGTCGAAATCACGAAACACCGCTCCGATTCGTGATCCCATCCCACCACCACGTCGTAGAAAGCCAGTTCGAGGTCCGGCAGGCCGTGATCGCGGGGGCCGCCAAGCGGCACCGTCTCGAACTCCGAAGCCAACTCGTAGCCAAGAAACCCGGCGCAGCCTCCGCAAAACGGTAGCGGCAGATCGCACTCTTCGACGCGCCAGGCCTCCAGCGCCGTATCCAGCTCGTCCATCACCGCCGTGCCTGCCGGCCGCACGCCCATAGCATCCACCCACTCGGCATGACCGCGGAAGGATCGCAGCACGGCAAAAGGCTGGCAGGCCACGAACGAGTACCGACCCGTCTCCGGATTCCGGCTGGCCGAATCCAGCCAGACCGCATAGGAAAGGTGACCTGCGAACGCGAACGCCTGCTCCGGCGTCGGGCCGTCGGCAATTTCCCGGACGGCCGGGCGCGGCAGGTTCAGCTTCGAAGAATCCTTCGGCATGTTGCTGACTGCCCGGGGGACTCCTCGACTTCTATCTCCATCCATGCGATCCGCTGGGCATCGGGTCCGAGTTGCCGCAGCAGACGATCGGCGATCCACGCCGCCAGCATTTCCGCCGTCGTATTCGGAACATCCACGAGGACGACGTCGCCCTCCGGAAACACGTATCGTCGGTCTGCGAGGCAAACTTCCAGTTCGCCTTGAGACGTGTGCTGGACCGGCAACGCTGAACTCTCCGTGGCCAACAGCATGCGGTGGTCGAGCTCATCGGCGATGATTTCCAATTCCCGTTTCAGACGGACGAAGTCGATGAGCAGGTGATGCTGGTCGAGCTCGCCGGCGAACACCGCCCCGATCCGATAGTTGTGGCCGTGCAGGTTTTCGCACCGTCCGGAGCCGTAGGCGATGAAATGTGCTGCCGCAAAGGATATTTGATCCTTGCCGATCGTGATTCGAAACTCGTCCATGGGTGTAATGGTACCGGCCTCATCGGGCGGGGGCGAGCGCGGCCGAGCGGCTTGCCTGAAGGACGGCCCGGTCGTCACGTTCAGGTGCGGCGCATTCGTCGCCCGTCGCTGGACTGGAGGAAATCAGCAGTGCGTGTGTTCGTTGCAGTACGCATACCGGTTCGCATCCAACGCGAACTAGCGCGCCTGGTGCGACAGCTAGCCGAGACCGCCATTCCCGTGCGCTGGGTACCACCTGAGAACATGCACCTCACATTACGATTTCTGGGGGAGCAGACCGAGGAACGCCGTCGATTCATCGTTGAAGCACTCGCCCGGGCGGCCGAGGACTCGATTCCGTTCACGGTTTCCTTCGGTTCCGTAGGCGCGTTTCCGTCCCCCCGCCGGCCTCGCGTGATCTGGATCGCCATAGACTCCGCGCCGCGGCTCCGCGTCCTGCGCGGGTCGGTAGAGATCCAACTCGCCCGGGCCGGGTTCGGCAAAGTCGATTCGCCCTTCCACCCTCACGTGACGCTTGGCCGGGCAACTCGAGGGTCCGAACCGGGCGCGTTTCGCGAGTTTGCCTCCGCAAGCCGGTACCTTGGGATCAGCGGCGACCTGAGAGTGTCATCAATCGATCTCGTCCGGAGCCATCTGCAGTCGAGCGGGGTGCAGTACGAACTGCTCGACCGATTACGTCTCGGGGACCGGACACTTCCGGCGGCCGCGCCGCGTATGTAGTGTCGGCATGGGAATCGAATCCAACAGTAGAGGACAGAATATCGTGGCACGAAAGAAATCGAGGGTCGGTTTTGTCCTGATCCTCCTGTTGCTTCTGGGCGGAGGGTGGCTGGTTCGCGACACGATCGCCGGCTGGCTGGGAGGCGTGGAATTCGGCCTTGGCTCGGTTCCGAGCGAACGCGTGGCTCGGTCAGCGGAGGACAGAGTCAACCGGCTTCTCCGGGATGGTTTGAAAGGTCCAGTCCGGTTCAGCGAGGTGGAACTTCAGAGTCTACTCACGTATCGCGCCGCACCCTTGCTTCCGGAAGGGATCGAGGATCCACGCGTGAACGTGCAGGACTCGGTAGTCATGGTTTCCGCCCGGATCCGACCGGACCAACTGAGAGATGTATCCGCTCCCGATGCGCTTCGAGCGATGCTTGCTGATTCATCGCGCGTCATCGCAGTTCTGCTTCCGTCGGTCGACCGGCCCGGCCGCCTGAAAGTCAGCGTGCGAAGCCTGCAGATTGGTGGGTTAGTCGTTCCCGTATTCATGCTTCCGATGATTGTCGAAGGTCTGGCGTCCGAAAATTTTCAGACCTCCGGCGGCGCCATCCTGGCACCGATTCCAGGGCACGTAGGCGCCATTCGGGTCGAAGGCGACGAAGTAGTTTTCGAGCCGGCGGTACCTCACGATTGAACAGCACGGTTGAGGACGAGTTGACAACTACGGACTATGCTGCGCCGGCAGGTCCAACAGGCCGATGCGGCAAGAAGGAACGGCGGGCCGGAATGATGGGTACGCAAGATGAAACCGATACACCATGCAACACGGCGGAGTAATGAAAGAGACGAGAATGGGGGGGAGAAAGGCTGGTGGCGCACCTGAGGACCGGCGGGATGGAGACGGATCCGTCGGGCGATGGATGTGGGAATGGACCAAGTCGATCGCAGTCGCGTTTGCCCTGTTCCTGCTCGTTCGTGCGTTTGTCGTTGAAGCGTTCCAGATACCGACGGGCTCAATGGAGAATACTCTCCTCGTAGGAGACTTCCTTCTCGTCAACAAAATGGTCTACGGTGCCGAGATCCCGGGAACCAGGGTCAAGTTGCCCGCCATCGACCCGCCTGAACGAGGCGACATCGTCGTATTCGAGCCGCCCCCGCGTGCGCGCCAGGCCGCGCATACGAATTACGTGAAACGAATCGTCGGCCTGCCGGCCGATACGCTCCAGATGGTCACCGGCGTTTTGTACCGAAACGGAGCGGAAGTCATCGAACCCTACACGAAGCACTCACGACCGTTCGAAGACCCACGCAGCCCGCAATTCGATTGGCAGCGATCACATCTCGTTGAAAACGGCCGGCGGGCGCACGAATATCGGGCGACACGCGACAACTGGGGTCCGATCATCGTTCCACCGGAAAGCTACTTCGTGATGGGGGACAATCGGGACAATTCGGAAGATTCCCGCTACTGGGGTTTCGTGCCCACAGAGGCGGTGAAAGGCCGGCCGCTGCTCATCTACTTTTCTTACGATCGCAACAAACTCGCGCCGTTTCCGTGGCTGACCGAGATTCGGTGGGATCGACTGCTCGATCCGATCCACTGATGGGCCGCGCTCGATCGGCGTTCGAGGTGCCGCATGGCTCCTCTACCTGATGCCACCAGCGCCCTCGATCTATATCTGGACGAAATTCGCAAACACCCGCTTGCCAGCCGTGAGGAAGAAATCGAACTGGCGCGTCGGATTCGTTGTGGCGACAAGCGGGCGCTCGACCGTCTGGTGGCGGCAAACCTGAGATTCGTTGTGGCAGTGGCCCGCCGGTATACACACTGTGGGGTCCCCCTCGAAGAACTGGTCAACGAGGGAAATATGGGCTTGATCATCGCCGCCCGACGGTTCGATCAGAGCAAGGGTGTACGATTCCTTTCGTATGCCGTGTGGTGGATCCGGCAGTCCATCCTCGGAGCGCTCGCCCGTGACGGTCACATCGTGCGGATTCCAGCGGGCCGCCTCGATCGGGCCCGCAAGGTGACGCGTGCGTCCAGAAGGTTGAGCCAGAGCCTGCACCGTCCCGCCCAGGTACGGGAGGTAGCCATGGATCTTGGATTGGCCGAGCGACAGGTGCGAGAGGTGTGGGACGCCAGCAGGCACGACGTATCGCTCGATGCCCCGGTCGCCGGTTCGGAGGACGCCTCGCTGCTCGAGCTTCTGCCCGACGCCGATGGTGCTGATCCCTCTTCCGAGCTTGAGCGGGAACAACTTGCAACGACTCTTGCCTGCGGGATTCAGCGTTTGCCGGAGCGTGAGGCGCAGATCGTGAGCCGGTACTTCGGGCTCGGAGGACGGCACCCGGAGGCGCTGTCCGAAATCGGGCGATCCATGGGCGTCAGTCAGGAGCGCGTGCGTGCGATCAAGGATTGCGCTTTAGCCCGGCTCCGAATCGGCGTTGCCGGGCGGGAAATAAGCGCTTTCCGGGCCGATTGACCCGATTTGCAGCCCACTCGTTCGGCCGACCGGGCGTTCTTGACACGCCGAAAATCCGTACATAGCTTAATTGATTGCGGGTAGAACGGACCGGCCGTCTCGACCAGCTCGGGGCGGCTCGCTTTTTCTCCCTACCTTCCGAATCCGGGGGGAGGGATGACATCCAGCAGGCATCGGTGATGAAGACGTATACAGTGAAGGCCGGGGAAATCGAACGCGATTGGCTTGTCGTGGACGCAAGAGATCAGGTTCTCGGGCGCCTGGCGACGGGTATAGCCGCGATCCTCCGCGGCAAACACAAGCCGACCTTCAGTACACACATGGATGTAGGTGATTACGTAGTGGTCATCAACGCCCGGAATGTGCGGCTGACCGGCAGGAAAGCGGACCAGAAGGAATATTTCAGGCACAGCGGGTACATGGGTGGTGAACGGTTCATCCCGTTCCGCACGATGCTCGCCAGACATCCCGAACGGGTGATCGAGTTGGCCGTGAAGGGGATGCTCCCGAAGAATTCGCTGGGCCGGAAGATGTTCAGCAAGCTGCGAGTATATGCAGGATCGGACCATCCGCATGGGCCGCAGGCACCGAGACAAATAGAGCTGTAACGTAACGCGCACAAAGACGCATCGGAGGAAGTTTGGCGGATCAGACGACATCTCACGCCGTTGGTCGACGTAAGGCAGCGGTTGCACGTGTTCGGCTCCGTCCCGGTGGTGGGGACTGGAAAATCAACGGCAGGTCGCTCGACGACTTTTTCCCCCAGCTCAGACATCAAGAGGCTGTACTGCGCCCGTTCGTCGTAACGGGTGCGGAGAATACGTTCTCGGTCATCGTCCGGGTTCGCGGTGGCGGACCCAGTGGGCAGGCGGGAGCGATTCAACTCGGTGTCGCACGCGCGATCTTGGCGGGTGACGAAGAGATGCGTGTTACCCTGCGGTCGCACGGGCTGTTGACAAGGGATGCGCGCGTTGTGGAGCGAAAGAAGCCGGGTCGTCCGAAGGCGAGGAAGCGCTTCCAGTTCTCGAAGCGTTAGTCCCGCAACCGAATCACGATTAGAACACGGAATCTCATGGCAGACGTCGGACTTAAAGAACTTCTCCAGGCCGGGGTGCACTTCGGCCATCAGACGCATCGTTGGAACCCGAAAATGCGCAAGTACATCTTCGCCGAGCGTGGCGGGATCTATCTCATTGATCTCAAGAAGACGCTCCGTGAGCTCAACCGGGCCCGGGAGCTGGTCTACGAAGTCGTGCGCGGTGGAGGCGGAGTTCTGTTCGTCTGCACGAAGACCCAGGTGGCGGACATCGTTCGCGCCGAAGCGGAGCGCGTGGGCGCGTCCTATGTCACCGAGCGGTGGCTCGGGGGGATGCTGACGAACTTCCAGACGATGAAGAAAAACATTCGCCGTCTGAAGGAACTGGAGCGCGGCATGGAAGAAGGAGCGTTCGAGTTCTACACGAAAAAGGAGCAGCTCCTGATGAGTCGGGAGCGGACCAAGCTCGACCGCTATCTGTCGGGCATCAAGGACATGAATCGTCTGCCGGGTCTTGTTTACATCGTCGACGCCAAGAAAGAAGAAATCGCGGTTCGCGAGGCGAACCGTCTCGGTATCCCGGTAATTGCGATTGCCGACACCAACGCCGATCCAGATCATCTGACGATTCCGATCGCCGGCAACGACGACGCGATTCGTTCGGTGTCTTTGATCACGGGCGTGATCGCGGACGAGATGGAGAAGGCGCGCCGGGATCGCCCGGAGGTCGCAGGGGGCGGCGAGGAGCAGGGGGCCACAACCTATTCAACCGATGTCGGCGAGACGGAAGCCGCAGCAGGTTCGCGACGGAAGCGTCCGAAGCGGCGGCCACGCCCGGAACTCATCAGACGTCGACGCCATGCAACGGACGACGAGGCCGGTGGACCGGGAAGCGACGAGAGCGACGCCGTTGAAGCGGAAGCAGAGCAAGGCACTTCGGCTGATGAGACACCTGTTCTTCCTGAGACGGATGGCACGGATGCAGCGGATGTCCAGCACGCGGCGGATGTCAAGCACGCGGCGGATGTCCAGGACTCAGCCGATGTTCAGGACGCGGCGGATGTAGAGGACGCGGCGGATCTCCAGGACTCAGCGGACACTCCGTCCGATGGCGACGTCCCGGTCGAGGACAGCGAAGACGGCGGCTCATCCTGACCGCACTCGACGGTGGGCCACTTCGGGTGGCCTTTTTTTTGGCTGTTGGTTGAAGGACGAGGACGACATCGCGTCCTCGATGGGAAGAAAGAGAGACTTGAAATCATGTTGACGATATCGGCGAAATCGGTGAAGTCCTTGCGGGACCGTACGGGCGCAGGAATGATGGACTGCAAGAAAGCTCTGCTCGAGTCCAACGGCGACGAGGAAGGTGCGATCGACCTGCTCCGCAAGTGGGGTGCGGCGAAGGCCGCGAAACGGGCCGAGAGAGACACGTCCGAGGGCACAGTACACGTGGAGGCGGGCGACACGGGATTTGGAATGGTCGCTGTATCCAGTGAGACTGATTTCGTAGCACTCAACGAAGCATTTCAGGATTTCGCCAAGCGGCTCGCCGGAACGGTGTCCGCCTCGGATCTGCCGGATGGTGTGACCGTCAGCGGCGAAGAGTTGCTGGCCCGCGAGACGTTTGGTGGGTTCGGCGAGGAGCTGACGGACCTCAGAGCGAGGATGGGAGAGAACATCAGCGTTCGGCAGGCCGTGCGTCTCCAGCCGGCCGAGGGATCCAGCGCCGCGCTGTATGTGCACTTCGGCGGCAAGATCGGCGTGTTGGTAGAGTTGGCGGGTGCCGAAGGTCAGGAGGAAGCCGCCCGCGACGTAGCAATGCATGTAGCGGCGGCGAATCCGGTCGGCGTGTCTGCGGACGACATTCCGGCAGAGGAACGCGAGCGCGAGCGTCAGGTGCTCGTCGAGCAGGCGAAGGAAGAAGGCAAGCCAGAAGCGATCGTAGAAAAAATCGTCGAAGGGCGCATGCGAAAGTTCTATCAGCAAAGCGCTCTGTTGCTGCAAGCCTTCGTGAAGGACTCGGATGTCACGGTCGAACAGATGCTGCGCCAGCGGGCCGATAGCCTTACGGTACGGCGGTTCGTCCGATACCAGATCGGCGATTAACGGAGCGGAAACAGGGGGCGGCATGGCCGACCTGAAGTATCCGCGGGCCCTGGTGAAGCTTTCCGGCGAGTCACTTGCCGGGGAGCGCGGGTTCGGAATCGAGCCCGCCGTGGTCAAGACCCTGACCGAAGAAGTCAGGGAAGTACACGGTGCCGGCGTGCGGCTCGGACTCGTTGTAGGCGGTGGCAACATCGTGCGAGGCACGGTGGCCAGTCAGCAGGGCATGGATCGCGTATCCGCCGACTATATGGGTATGCTTGCGACCGTGATCAATGCTCTGGCCCTCCAGGATGCCCTTGAGAGAGCGGGCGTCGAGACGCGCGTGATGACGGCCATTCGCATGGAGCAGCTCGCCGAGCCATACATCCGTCGCCGAGCCCTTCGGCACATCGAGAAGGGTCGGGTGGTAATCTTCGCCGGTGGCACCGGCAACCCGTATTTTTCCACCGATACTGCGGCGGTTCTGCGCGCGATCGAGATGGAAGCGGATGTCATACTCAAGGCGACGAATGTCGACGGCGTTTTCTCGGCCGATCCCGCCACGGACCCGGACGCCGAGTTGTTTACCGATCTTACGTATCGCGACATTCTCAAAGACGATCTCGGGGTGATGGATGCCGCAGCGATCTCGCTGTGCCGCGAAAATGATCTACCTGTCATCGTGCTCAACATCCGGGACCACGGAGCCATCCTCTCCGCTTTGCGGGGCAAACGGATCGGCACGCTCGTAACCTGAGAGGCAGTGTGATGAGTAGCCCGACACTCAAGGAAGCGTCGCACCAGATGGATCGGAATCTCGACGCGATCGGCCGGGAATTCTCAGGCGTCCGCACGGGGAAGGCCAGTCCCGTGCTGCTGGATTCGATCCAGGTGCAGGCCTACGGTTCGTTGATGCCTCTGAAGCAAACCGCCACCGTGACGGCACCGGAGCCCCAAATGATCGTCGTTCAGCCGTGGGATACATCGCTGATCGACAGCGTGGCGAAAGCGATCCAGACCGCCGATTTGGGCCTGAACCCGAGTGTCGACGGAAATCTGATCCGGGTCGCGATTCCCGCCCTCACGGAAGAGCGCCGCAAGGAGATGGTCAAACTGCTCCATCGTATGGCGGAGGAAGGCCGGATTGCCGTGCGACACGCGCGCCACAAGGCGAAGGCGCAAATCGAGGCGGAAAAGAAACAAGGCGAGATCAGCGAGGACGAGATGCACCGCGATATCGATGCTCTGCAGGAACTTACGGACGAGCATATCCGTAAGCTCGATGAGCTTCTGGATCGCAAAGAAGCCGAGATCATGGAAGTATGACCAGCGATTGGCGGCGTGCGCTCGATGTTTATGTGACCGGTAGAAATCGGTCCCTCACGACGGAAGAGAAGCAACAAGCCGCTCGAGCAGGCATGCCGGAAGCGGCGAATACCGCTTCCTCCCGCGCTACGACCTCCGGCACTACGACCTCCGGCACCTCGACGTTCGGCGTTCCTATTCCTCAAATCCTCGATTACTACCGAAACGCCGGAACCTGGCGCGATCGGATCGAAGCCTCCCGGAAGCGCGAGGCAGACCCGGGAGCTTGACACGGAAGCGCCGACCGACCTCA
>CBDUXS010000011.1:0-15958 GCA_965371255.1 uncultured bacterium | reverse complement strand
GGCTTGCCGGGAAGCGTGACGTCGTGCCGGGCAGAGAGAACACTCTGTGGTTCAGGGCGGATTCTGTCGGGAGATACGTGGGTCAGTGTGCGGAGTTCTGCGGCCTGTCTCACGCCTTGATGAAGCTGGAAGCGGTGGTCGACGCTCCGGCGGATTTCCAGACCTGGGCGCGGGGACAAGCGACTCCGGCGACGGGCGTAGATGAAGGAAATTCCCTTGCCGCGCTTGTCGAGCAGGGCAGCAACGTGCTGATGCGCGCGGGCTGCATCGCCTGTCATCGAATCGACGGAACCCCGGCCCAAGGCGTACTGGGTCCCGACCTGTCCCACGTAGGGAGTCGAAGGACGATCGCAGCCGGGATTCTGGAAAACACGCCGCAGAATCTGGAACGCTGGTTGCGGGATCCGGCGAAGGTCAAGCCGGGGGCCCTGATGCCCAATCTCCAGCTTTCCGATGACGACGTCCGGTCGCTCGCAGCGTACCTCTTGAGTTTGCAGTAGGAGCCGATGCGCACATGAGCCACAGTATCTACGGGGGCGGCCCACGGAGTTGGATTACGACGGTTGATCACAAGCGGATCGGTGTCATGTATTTCGTGGCCGCCGGCGTGTTCTTCTTCATTGGAGGACTGGAAGCTCTGCTCATTCGGCTGCAGCTCGGCTCCCCGGAGAGCACGCTGATCAGCTCCGATCTGTACAGCCAGCTGTTCACGATGCACGGCACGACGATGGTGTTCCTGGCCGTCATGCCACTCAGCTCCGCGTTCTTCAATTTTCTGATTCCACTCCAGATCGGTGCACGCGACGTAGCGTTCCCAAGGCTCAACGCGTTCAGCTTCTGGATCTTCCTGTTCGGCGGGCTGTTCCTGAACTCGAGTTTTTTGTTCGGTGGAGCTCCGGATGCCGGCTGGTTCGGATATGCGAACCTGACCTCGACGCAGTACTCCCCCGGGATCAGAATCGATTATTGGGTTCTGGGCCTGAGTCTACTCGGCGTGTCGTCGATAGCGTCGGCCCTGAATTTCATCGTGACGATCATCAATCTTCGGGCTCCCGGCATGCGGTTCATGCGGTTGCCCCCGTTTACGTGGATGACGCTGATCACGTCCTTCCTGCTGATCCTGGCGTTTCCGGCAATAACGATCGGTCTCGTCATGCTACTGTTCGACCGGAATTTCGGTACGAATTTCTTCAATCCGGCGGCGGGTGGCGATGTGCTCCTGTGGCAGCATCTGTTCTGGATCTTCGGGCATCCCGAGGTCTATATCCTGATTCTGCCCGCATTCGGCGTGATCTCGGAAGTCATCCCTACGTTCTCGCGGAAGACCCTGTACGGGTATCCGTTCATCATCTATTCGGGCATCCTGATCGCGTTCCTCGGTTTTGGCGTATGGGCGCACCACATGTTTTCCGTCGGCCTCGGTCCGATCGCCAATTCGGTATTCAGTGCCGCAACGATGCTGATCGCGATCCCGACCGGAGTAAAGATCTTCAACTGGATCGCGACCATGTGGGGCGGGCGCCTGAGGTTCGATACGCCGCTCTATTTTGCCGTCGGGTTCATCACGCTGTTCATCATCGGTGGTTTGAGCGGTGTCATGCATTCGTCGCCGCCGACGGATCTGCAGCAGACGGATACATATTTCGTCGTGGCGCATTTTCACTACGTGCTGTTCGGCGGATCGGTGTTCGCTCTGTTCGCCGGCTTGTACTACTGGATCCCAAAGGTAACCGGCCGGTTGCTTCACGAGGGCCTGGGCAAGCTGCATTTCTGGCTGATGTTCATTTCGTTCAACATCACCTTCTTCCCGATGCATCTCCTGGGAATGCACGGCATGCCGAGGCGCACGTTCACATATCTGCCGGGCCTGGGCTTTGACCTCATGAATCTGGTCTCGACGGTGGGCTCGTTTGTGCTTGGTGTGTCGATGCTCGTGTTCGTATGGAACCTGTTGCGCAGCCTGCGGCGAGGTCCGCCGGCGGGTCGCAACCCGTGGGACGCGGCGACGCTCGAATGGACACTGACATCGCCGCCGCCGCACTACAACTTCCTCACGATTCCGGAAGTTCGGGGTCGGGATCCGTTGTGGCGGGAGGACGGCGTAAAGTTTGGTCTGGAGGATTCGGCGGGTGGTCCGGAGCCGCTGATGCCCAGTCCCTCGGGCTGGCCGATCATGCTGGCCCTGGGGCCCGTCATTGCCGCTACCGGAACCCTGCTATCCAGTCTGCCTTTAGCGCTCGCCGGCGTGGCGGTGATCGTAGCCTCCATCTACGGCTGGGCGTTCCAGCCGCTGGAAAGGTAACTCCGTGAGTGAAGATGCCGTGACGGACATGCACCGTACGTCGACCGGCGTTCCGCACCGGAAGGTGCTCATGTGGACGTTCATCGGCTCCGAATGCATGCTGTTCGGGTCTCTGATCGCGGGCTACCTGGCATATCGCGGCCGAAGCGTCGTGGGCCCGTACCCGGAAGATTTGCTGAACATCCCGTTCATCACGGTTACGACGTTCGTGCTGCTGATGAGCAGTCTCGCGATGGTCCTGGCCCTGTCCTCCGTCCAGCGCGGCAACCGGCGCGGCACCATTCTGTGGTTGGCCGCGACCGCCGTCCTCGGCATGATTTTCGTCGGTGGGCAGGTGCTCGAATTCTCTCATTTCGTAAACGAAGGACTGGGGCTGAGCCGGAACCTGTTCAGCGCGACATTCTTCCTGCTCACGGGAACTCATGGCGCGCACGTAACGATCGGCGTGATCTGGCTGCTATCGTTGCTCGGGATGGAGCTGAAGGGAAATCTGGGGACGGAGAAGGCCGAGATCGTGGAGGTTGCGGGTCTCTACTGGCACTTCGTCGACGTGGTGTGGATCGTGCTGTTCACCGTCATTTACCTGCTGGTCTAACGCATTTGCGGGGGTCGAACAGATGAGTCACTCAGACGTGCAGGGCCATTCCGAGGCGCATGCGAGCAACAGGACATACGTGCTCGTAGCGCTCGTCCTGGCGGTGATTACTGCTGTCGAAGTGATGGTGTTTTACCTTGAAGCGCTGCAACCGATCATCGTCCCGACACTGCTCGTTCTCTCGGCATCGAAGTTCACCCTGGTCGCCGCGTTTTTCATGCACCTGAAGTACGATAGCCGGGTGTTACGCGGGTTGTTCGCCGGTCCGCTGTTCGTGGCGGTTGCGCTGATCCTCGCCATGATGGCGTTGTACGGAGTGTTTACGGCGGGAGCCGCGTAGGGAAGAGAAGCTCGGGTCGGGATTCTACCCCGCCGGAGCCGAGGCAAGAGCATACAGGAACAGGTTCACTCCCATCCGTATTGCCAATTCCCGGATTTCCGCGGGATCGCCGTGCACGGAGGCATCCTCCCAACCATCACCAAGGTCGCTCTGATAGCTGTAGTAGAGCGCCAGCCGACCGTCCACGAACAGCCCGAATCCCTGCGCCGGCTTCCCGTCGTGTTCGTGGATCTTGGGAAGGCCCTCCGGAAAGTCGTAATACATATGATAAATCGCGTGGTCGAACGGGACTTCCACGAGTTCACGATCTTCGAACAATCGCCGGATCTCACGCCGGAACGACTCGTCCAGACCGTAATTGTCGTCGACATGCAGGAAGCCACCCGCGGCAAGGTACTCGCGAAGTCGGAACAACTCTTCGTCCGAAAAACTGATGTTTCCGTGCCCGGTCGCGTACAGGTACGGAAAATCTCCGAGGTCGGGGTCCGTCAACTTGACCTCGCCAGGACGTTGCGCGATCCGGAGATTCGTTCGGTCGTTGATGGCGCGAAGCAGATTCGGCAGGCTGGAAGGATTGGCGTACCAATCGCCCCCGCCGTCGTAATGGAGGCGTGCGATCGTGGGCAATGCGGGTGAGGACTGGGCCCTCGCGGACTGCGCGGGCAGCGTTCCCGCCATCATCAGAATCAGCAGTGCGGTTCCGATACGGAACGCCCGATCGCACCTTTGCGGGATCATGTCAGCGGTTCATCCGGGTTTCCTGCTTCCGCGGTCAGTTCGGCGCGCGCCTGACGTATACCATCGCCACATCGTCTGCGTAAATACGATACCAGTCGGGATCAAGTTCCAGCAGCTGATTCAAGGGTTCAGCGGCGCCCAGCAGCGTCCAGCCAATTCCGTACCGGTTGAGGACGGACCGCCAGCCTTGGTGGCCTTTCAACGCCGTCAAGTAATCGCGGGAAAGGTCCTCCCCGTAAAAGTCCGTCTGCCCGTCGATGAACACGGGAACGTCCGGTCGCGCGTACAGCAGATAGCCGCCCCAGATCATCTGATTGAACACGGGCCTTCCCGGAGTCTCCAGCCCCGACGATTCCATGGCCGCCACGGGAAATGTTTCCGGATCGAATCGATAGGCTCCAGCGTTCGGACCCAGAGCAAACCAGACGAGAATCAGAGCGACCACGGGCGCCAAACCCGGCTTCAGTTTTCGATCTATCCGCTCCCAGCGTTTGAAGCGCTCCATCACCACCGCCGTCCTCGGTCCGAGGCCGCCAAGTGCAGTGTTGGTCCAGAGGGCCAGCCATGGCATGGCGGCCACACTGAACAGTGGAATGTTTCTGGTCGAGTGCAGAGCGGTCGCAGCGAAGAACAGGTACAGGCCCGCCGCGAGCGGCGAAACACGGACCCGGCCCGTCATCCAGGCTGCCGGGCCGGCAAACAGACAAACGAAAAACAGTTTTCCGTATCCTGTATGAAAATCGACGGACTGATACTCCTGCGTAGCATCTACGAGAAACTCGATCCGCAGATATCCGGCGGTGTGAGTCCACAGAGCGGGACCCGCGGGGTTCAACAGACTGGCTGCAGCACAGACCGCGATGGTCGTGAGCAACGGTACTGCGGCCTGGCCCGGCGCCGCGAATTCCTCGGATCGCAGCAGCGCACCAGCGAGGAATATCATAAGCAGAATAAACCCGACCAGGAATCCGCCGTGGGAATTCGCCCAGACCAGCATCAGCAGAGGCAAAGGAACCAGGCCCCAGACCCGGCCGGACTTCGCGAACCGGACGAGAACCAGAACGAACACTGCGGCGAATGCCGTGGTGAACAGGTGAGGCCGCGGCAGCAAATGCACGGACTGAAGCAGCAGGGCGAGTCCCGCGACGAAGAAGCCGATGATCCGCCGTGAACCGAGTTCATCAGCCGTGCGGTAGACGGCAAATACGGCGATGACGAACAGCAGGCTGGACAGGACGACGACGCCGGACAGACCCAGGATCATTTCCGCCAGCGCTGTCGCGGTCTCAGAGAACCACTCGTAGGGCACGAAGTGTGCGCCCCGCCGGGTGTGTGAGTAGAGGTCGATAGTTGGAATCACACCCCCATCCAGGATCGCTCGGCCCACGCGAATATGGCGGCCTACGTCACCGTCCCAGGCAAAGAAGTGCCGGCTTCGGAACAGGAGCGCGTTAGCCAGCGCAACGAGGCCTAGAATCGAGCCTAATGAAGGGACGAACCACCGCCCCGGTCCCAGCCGCGCGGACGACCCGTCAGACATTTGAACTTTGGGGTGGTTGTGTAAGTCCGATCGTGGATCGCCACCTGGTCACTCCGATGCCGCTGATCCACCAGATCACCAGTGTGCCAAGTGCCGCCGCATAAGCATCGATCGCGTAGTGCCACGCGAGGTGGACGGACCCGACGAAAATCAGGCCGGCGAATGCCGCATACACCCAACCCAGCCACCGCTGAATTCTGAACCCCAGCAAAGTGAGCAGTACTACCATCGAGATATGCAGGCTGGGCATGGCCGATATGCCTTCAATCTGGGCCACGCCGGGATCCGAGTAACCCTGCCAAAGGAAATCCTGGGCCCAGATCGCCCGAAGCGAGTCTTGTGCGTTCACGACCTGCAGGTATTCGATGAGCGGAGCATAAGGGTCAGGTGCACCGGTTACGGCAGCGAAGTACACAGGACCCGCAGATGAGAACATGGTCGCCGCGACCGTACCTAGCAGGATCCAGCATGCGGCAAACGAGACGAGGAACTGAGATCGTGTGTCCGAGTCACGATCACCGTGCCAGGCCTGCCAGATCACCGTCATCCACAGGATTGGAAACCATAAATAGTAGCCAAGGTCGATGGCCTGCGTAATCGCCGGCCGACCCAACAGAGGCTGCAGAATCTCCCAGGGAAGCCAACCGAAATGGAGCAGTCGATCCCACTCCGAGAACCTGACATCCCAGGAGAAGGGCTGCACCACCGGAATCGATCCCTTGAACGCTACGAATACCGACATGAAGAAAGGCAGGGAAGCGAAGATCAGCAGGAAGTTGAGTGTCCGGCTCGGATTCAGGAACCAGCCGACGAGACTCCGCCACGTGTCCAACTGGAATAGACTGCGGCGGCGATTGACGACGCTGTACACGAGGTATCCCAGGACGGCGGGCATGGAATACAGGGCGGTCCAGATCGCGATGAGTTCCCAGGATACGTGCAGGTTCAGGTTTACCGGCACGCCGATCGTCCGGCTCATGACGAAGGCGATCGCCGTGAAGGCGGCCACGATTGCCAGAAACGGGATATCCTCGACGAGGGCCCGGCGGAGATCGATTGCCGCACGTCGGCGCCCGATCGAGCCCGGGTTTGCGGTGGTTGCCTCCATCGCGGGGACCCGGCTAGAAGCCTGTTGAAGAACTGGGGTGGCCGCGCGAGTGGTGCTTGCGCGCGTTCAGAGCAGGAACGACGATGAGTCGTAGCACCGCTACGGCGAGGAGGAGAGACGAACTATCAACCGCGCAACCACCATTCGCCCGAAGGGTTACGGCGGCACAGGGCCGTCTCCTTCGTTGCCGCTCCTGTGCGTAGCCTTCGCTATGCCTGCGTCGCGCCGCCTCGGATCGGGCGGGGCACCCGCCGCAGGCGGGTCGGCGCTCGGAACGCGGCTCGCCCCAGTTCTTCAACAGGCTTCTATTCGTCGTTGATGTTCGCGCCGGCTCCCGACACCATGCCTCCGGCCCCAGGCATGTCGAGGAAATAGGACCGGCAGGCCTCGTCGAGCAATTCGTTCGTGAGTGACGGCGGGATACGCTTGTACTTCGCCACGTTGCACAGCGTGTCCACCAGGTCGCGAGGATGGCAGCCACGGGGTGCGATCTGCAACCGGGCGTAATATCGCTGGAAGATATGATCAACGCGGTGGCGGTCGAACAAGATGTCGCGGCTCTCACAGCAGCGTCGGAAGATCTCGTCGAACTCATCGCGGCTCGGGCTCTCAACGAGAATCTTGTAACGGATCCGCCTGAGGAATGCCTCGTCCACGAGTTCGAGTGGGTTGAGATTGGTTGCGAACAACAACATGCAATCGAACGGAATCGGAAATTTGTATCCGTTCTTGAACGCGAGGAAGTCGATTCGCTTCTCGAGCGGGACCATCCATCGATTGAGCAGGTCTCGCGGTCGGACATGCTGCCGGCCGAAATCGTCGAGGATGAAGACGCCTCCGTTCGCCTTCACGTGAGCCGGTGCCTGGTATATGCGAGAGTCCGGATCGTATTGAAGATCGAGCTGCTCCAGCGTCAACTCACCGCCGACGAACACTACGGGCCGCTTGATCTTCGCGTACCGTGCATCGTGCGGCGTGTCCTGCTGGAACAAGGGGCTCGTGCCGAACGGGTCATCGTCATCCTCGCCGTTTTCGGACGCCACCGGCTTGTGATAGACGGGATCGAACAGGACGACGATGTTTCCCTGAACCTCCAACGCATACGGTAGGTAAACTTCGCCCCCGAGCATGCCTGCGATCGCCTCGGCAATCGTAGTCTTTCCGTTACCCGAATGGCCGTACAGGAAGAGCGACAACCCGGAATTGATCGCCGGTCCCAGCTGGTCGAGGAATGCCTCGTCGTAAACCAGATGTGAAAAGCCATCCCGGATGCCCTCGGCGGACACCACGATGCCCTGGATCGTCTGATCCTTCACCCAGATGCTATAAGCTTCTAACGGTACGGGAGCCGGGCCGACGTAGCCGTTCGTAGCGAGTAATTCGCGGGCTCTCTCCCGGCCCTCGCTGGTCAGGTCGAACGTATAGCCGACGCGATTCTGCTCGCCTGCCCCTCGCACTTCGATCAGGTGACGTTGCTGCAGATCGCTCAGCTGCTCATCGAGGAGGATGAACGGCAGCTTGATCAACCGGCGCAGTTCCTCACCCGTGCGGGCTCCGATTTCATACAGCGATTTGAGGATCAGGTCCTGCAACAGTGCCTCGGACAGACCGGTGTCCACCAGTTCCTTTGGAACGGGCGGTGCCGTTTGTTGCCGTGGCTTGGTTGGGGCCGGCGTCATTGTGGCCGGCGATTCCTCATCCATGGTCGTGCCTTTCCGTATCGTCCACAATGCTACGCAGCTCGAGTCGATCGCCTACCTGCGTGCAGGTGTCGGCCAGTGTACCGGCGCGCAACTCCAGCGCGCGGTCCGCATCACGGTGCCAGCGCGAACGCTTGGAGGGCGCCAGCGCGTGATAGGCCTCAACGATGCGGCCGTCAGGCGCCAGGAACGCGACATCCAGCGAGTACTTCATCCAATACATGTGAACCGATTGACACGGGGACAGAAGCATACCTTCGCCAGGTTCGGGCTCGGGGTGCCCCAGCAATCCGCGCAAACGGGTCCACCAGGTGTTTGCCAGGTGTACGCGTTCGGCCACCGAGTCGTCTCGCGACACGTTCCACACGCTCAGCGTCTTCACATGTTTCCAAAAGTGTCGAGGATCGTGAGCATTGCCGGACCGAGGATGACCACGAACATGGCGGGGAACACGAAGATCGCGAGTGGGATCACCAGTTTGATTGTGGTCTTGGCGGCTGCTTCTTCCGCCCGCTGGCGTCGCTTCACTCGGAGATCGTCCGAGTGAACGCGCAGAGCCTGCGCGATCGAAGTGCCGAAACGATCCGTCTGGATCAGCATGGACACCAACCCCTTGATATCCTTCACGTCGGTCCGCTCGCCGAGGTGTCGCAGCGCATCCTCCCGCGGCGTACCGGCACGAATCTCGAGATTCAGAATTTCGAGCTCCTCGGACATGACCGGGCTGATGTGCTCTACTTCATCAGCAACTCGTGTCATCGCTTGATTCAAACCGAGTCCCGCCTCGACACATACGACGAGCATGTCGAGCGTATCGGCCAGGGCCTTCTGTACCTGTTTCTTTCTAATTCGAATGCGTCGCGACACGAAGGCACCTGGCAGAATCCAGCCGAAGAGAGCCGAGAGTCCCAAGGCGAGCAGGAACTTGGTACCGGTAACGCCGAGAGCGGGGCCGAACAGCAATACAAATGCAGTCACGGCGATCGCGGGTGCCATGATCCGCATACCGTAGAACAAGGGTATCGCACGCGGGTCGCGAAACCCCGCCGTGATCAGCCGCCGCCTCGTTTTGCCCACCTCGAGTTCACCCGGGGAGACTCTCTCACCGAGGTTCTCAAGCCATACTTCCAATGACTCTCGCTTGGACTGGCGCCGCCGCTTCTGGGCGAGGGATCGACTGGACGCGATCTCTTCGAGCTCGCTCAGCTTGCGGCCGATCGCGCGGTCGCGTTGCGGAACGAATTCGGCGACAGCGATGACGCCGAGGACGACCGTCAGGACTGTGAGTGCTATGGCCAGGATCAGCATTAGATTTCGATATCCACGATGCGGGCGATAACAAAAAATCCGATGATCTGGAGAACGACAGCTCCCGCGATCAGCAGTCGTCCTATTGGATTCGTAAACAGGATGTTCATGTACTCGGCATTGAGCATCCAGATCAGGAATCCCATGATGAGTGGCAACGCAGCAAGCAGGTATCCGGTCATCCGGCCCTGGGCCGTGTAGACCCTGATCTGACGCTGAATCATGAAGCGTTCGCGAATCGTGTAACTGATCTTGTCGAGGATTTCGGCGAGATTTCCACCTACGTCGCGCTGGACGAGAATCGCCGTGACGAAGATTCGGATGTCAACCAGATCGATTCTGTCGCCGAGACCCAGCAACGACTCTTCGAGCGGCAGACCGAACTTCTGTTCTTCAAATACGTGACGGAACTCCGAAGCGACCGGCTCCTGGGACTCTTCCGCCACGACTTTGAGACCCGTGGCGAACGCATGCCCGGCGCGAATCGAACGGGCAAGGAGATCGATGGCCTCGGGGAATCCCTCCTCGAATGCCAATACGCGACGGCGCTTCTTCCGCTTGATGTACAGGAATGGGCCACTCGCTCCCAGAACTCCGGCCACGATGAAGTAGAGCAGGTTGCCGGTAAGTACGTAGATGCTGGCACCGGCGGAGAACGCCATGCCGATCGTCAGGGCGACAAACGTCCCGGCACTCCATCCGATGTTCGCCTGCTCGAGCAGCAACCTCAGATCGCTGATCTGCGGAAGAACCTGAAGCACGGGCTCCAGCCAGGCGATTTCCGAATTATTAGCGTCTCGGAACAGGGAATCGGGTCCACGCTGAATCGGATCGGACGCAGTTGTCACGCCCCTGAGCTGGCGCTTGAAGTCCGAACGTCGCTTCATTTCCCGCCACGTCTCGATCATGAATGCCACCGAGACGACACCAAGGCCCGCCGCGAGGAAGACCAGGAGCGCTGGAACCCAGTTAGGTGACAGGAAGTCGAACATCGATCAGTCTCCGCTCAGGTGAGGTTGGAGAATAGCGAAACAGGGAGCTCGATCCCGTAGGCCTGCAGACGATCGGTGAATTTCGGTCGAATGCCGGTGGCCCGGAACTGCCCGATGACCCCGCCTTGATCATCAATGCCCTCCTGCTCGAACACGAAGATGTCTTGCATCGTGATGATCTCTCCCTCCATGCCGGTGATTTCGGAGATTGAAACGATCTTCCGGCGTCCATCCGTCAAGCGCCCGACCTGAATGATGACATCAATCGCGCTGGCGATCTGCTGTCGCATACCCTTCTCGGGCAGGTTGAGGCCGGCCATCGAGATCATGGTTTCGAGGCGCGCAAGAGCGTCCCTGGGTGTGTTCGCATGGAGCGTGGTCAGAGATCCGTCGTGACCCGTGTTCATGGCCTGGAGCATGTCCACCGCTTCGGCACCACGGCACTCACCCATGATGATCCGGTCGGGCCGCATTCGAAGCGCGTTGATCAGAAGGAGCCGCTGCGTAACCGCGCCGGCCCCCTCGACGTTCGCGGTCCTAGTCTCGAGTCGGACGGCGTGTGGTTGCCGCAATTGAAGCTCGGCCGAGTCCTCGATCGTCACGATTCGTTCAGTCGCCGGAATGGACTCTGAAAGAACGTTGAGCAGCGTCGTCTTTCCGGCACCGGTGCCTCCGCTGATCAGAATGTTCAGGCGTGCCTTGACTACGCCCTGAAGCAACTCGAGCATGGCCGGAGTCATGCTTCCGGTGCGCATGAGATCGGGGGCGGACAGCACATCGCGCTTGAACTTACGGATCGACATGTGGGGCCCGTCGATCGCGAGCGGCGGAATGATCGCGTTGACGCGGGAACCGTCCGCGAGACGCGCGTCTACCATGGGCGAAGAGTCATCGATCCGACGGCCGACGGCCGACACGATACGGTCGATGATCTGCAACAGGTGCCGGTCGTCCTTGAATCGTACGTCGGTTGGTTCGAGCTTTCCGTTCCGCTCGATGTAGACCTGACAGTAGGTGTTGACCAGGATATCCGAGATGGTCGGATCCTTCAGCAGCGGCTCGATCGGCCCGAGACCGAAGATCTCGTCGAGAATCTGCTCGACCAGATCCTCCCGCTCGTCGAGGTTTAGAGGCACGGCCTCTCGAGTCAGCAATTCGTGCACGACCTTGCGGATCTCCCCCACGACCTCTTCGCGGGCGAGCGAATCGATGCTCGCCAGATTGAGACGGTCCAGCAGCTGTCTATGGATGCGTCCCTTGATTTCCTGCAGGTCGCCGCTGCCGCTTGCCGGTTTTCCCGCTTCGGGTGACGCGCCCGGATCGCCCATCCACGTCGGGCCACCGCCCGTTTCACTCGAAGTGCTGGAACCGGCGGACTCGTTCATCACGCATTACTCCGGTTGAAGATCTTCTTCAGTGGTCGACCCAGGCTGTCGAACAACCCCTTGCCGTCAGTGGCCGGGGGTGAGACGCCACTAAGGGCGGCGACAAAGCCTTTGAGATCCTTGGCGTAGGCCGACTTGTCCTGGAGGACGATCGGCTTCCCCTGGTTGATCGAATTCATTACAGCTTCGAAATCATTGCTCAAGGTCCAGAAGACCGGAATGCCGAGAGTCTTCTCGATTTCCTTCAACGTAATCGGATCGCTCGGTTGGTAACGGTTGACCAGAATCCGCAACCAATCGTCGTCCTTTACGGAACCCATGCGTTCCAACAGCGGGAGGCAGCGGGTGATGTTACGCAACGACGGGAGGTTCACGTTCGTCACCAGGAACACAGCGTCCGCTTGCTCGAATGTGGCGAGCGTCGGAGCCGTAAACGACTTCGAACTGTCCACGATCACGTAGTCATAGTGCTGCTTCAGAAAATGCAGGATCTGTCTGATCTGATCTCCCGTCACCGTCTCCGCCTTCGCGGGATGGAACGGTGCTGAAAGCAACTCGACGCCGGATTCATGTCGCTCGATGTACGAGGCCAGGAGCCCCGCATCCACGCGATGAAAATTCCTCACGAGGTCCACGAAACTGAATCGTGGCTCGACGCCGAGCAACAGGGCGGTTTCGCCGAGTTCGAGATCCAGATCAACCAGCAGTACGCGTCGACGGGTCAGGATGTGCAGGGCCACAGCCGTGTTCGTTGCGACCGACGTCGAGCCTGCGCCACCCTTCGGGCTGAAAAAGGCGTAAAGCTTGCCGGGCTCGCGTCGCCGCTCGTCGCCACCCTTGTGGCCAAACTTCCGAGCCAGCCGATCGATCGAATCCTGGACCTTCTCGGCGGTAATCGGTGCCGGTAGATACTCCGTAACCCCCGCCTGCATCGCCTGCATGAGCAATTCGGGCGACAGCGTTTCTCCCATGCCGACGACACGCCGGTTGGGAGCACCCTCGACGAGAAACTGGGCGAATTTGAGCCCCATTACCGGGTCGTCCCCCACATCGAGAAAAATCAACTCGGGATTCAGCTGGCGGAGTTGCTCGAGGTGTGAGTCGTTGATCTCATGGAATGGGACGACCACCTCGAGACCGATTTCGATCCCCAGATCGTCCTCGGCAATCACCTTGGCAACGAGATTCCGTACATCGGCATCCGTGCAGATGATGGCGCTCTTGATCGTCTGGTTATCCATGGCTCGTGTCGGTCTCCGTTTGCGTTCTAGCTTCAGGGTGCGCTTTCGTTCGTCGAGCCGTCATCTGCCGAATCCATCTCGGCAGCTCCGGCGTCATTCTGCACCGACTCCAGCTCGTGCTGGCGGCCTTCCTTGCCCGGTTCAGGCATCGGACCGTCCATGTGCTTCTCCCAATCCCACGTCTCAGGTTCGCCCGTCGGAATCGGCGGAGACTCGTCCTGAGGATATACGATGGTCGGGGTTACGAGCACGAGCAGCTCCGTACGATTCTGTCTCAAATCCTTGGATCGGAAAAGGCTGCCGAGGATCGGAATGTCTCCCAGAATCGGAATCTTGTCGTAAACCGTAATGATATTGTTGTCGATCAAGCCCGCGATGGCGAACGTCTGCCCGTCGGCGAGCTCCACCTCAGTACTCGCCTTTCGCGACAGGATCGACGGAATGCTGAACCCGCCAATCACGAGACCATTCGAGAAATCGAGACTCGACACTTCGGGTGCGACCTTGAGTCGGATGTTGCCGCCTGGCTGGATGTACGGTGTGAAGTCGAGCTTGACGCCGAACTCCTTGAACACGATCGATACGGAACCCGAGTTGTTGCCACCCTGAACGACGGGATAGGGAAACTCGCCGCCCGCCAGGAACGAGGCCTCGACGCCGTGAGCCGCCAACAGATTCGGCTCCGCGAGTGAGCGGAACTGGCCGTTGGACTCGAGGGCCTGGATCAATGCCGCCAGGTTCAGATCCGGCTCGAACAGGAACAGGTTGACCGCGTCGGACAGAACCGTACCCACGTTGCCGCTGACTGCACCGGAAGGAATGAAGCCGTCGAATTCACCCTGCAACCCTGTCGGGCGGCCTGCCGTGGAACCGATGACGCGTCCGTCCGGTCCCGTGTAGAGGAGATTGATACCTGACTGCTGGAGGGCAGTCCGGCTGACTTCCGCGAAACGGACCTTCAACAGCACCTGTCCCGGCCGGGGAAGTTGCAACTCGTTGACGACCTGATCGGGCGTACCCAGACTTCGATCGGCAATCGCCAGCATGCGTGAGGCCACTCCCGAATTCGATACGGACCCGGTGAGTATGACCGACTTGCCGGAGGCCTCAACGTGGACGTCTTCACCCGGGAAAAGCCGCCGCAGGTCGGCCTCGAGATTCGCGGCGTCCGGAGTGACGCGGACGTTGTACCAGGAGCGGGTTCCCGCAGCGTCCCAGATCAGCAGGCTCGTCGTTCCCGGAGCCTTGCCGTTGATGACGAGTTCCCGCGCCGTGACCGGAAGCACATCAATGACGTTTGGATCGGCAATGGCCACTCGGATCACGCGTACCGGTGTTTCGATAACCCTGGATCCACCGGCGGCCAGATCGATCACGCCCGACGAGTCCTGAGCCTTCGCCGTGCCTACCAGCGAAAGCGCCAACAGCGTCGCCAGGCCCGCACGACCGGCGATATGCGCCTGGAGGCGCCCGAAATGTCTCATCCTGCTCATTAGGAGCCCCCTTCAACGGTTTCAGTGGTCAGTTCCGGACCTCGGTAGATCTCGATACCTGTCGATCGCCGAGCTGTGGGTACAGTTCGACGCGATCTCCGGACGGGCGCACCCGGCAGGAGATTCGGAATTTTCATACCGGTCGTCGTCAGGGTGTCCAGGTCGAGTGTATTGCGCAGGCCGAGCTGAATCCGGCCCTTGGTCGCGGCGAGAATCAGCCGCTCCGCATCCTGGGGCGTGACAAGCAGCGTTACGACCGTAGCTGTCGTGGGTTCGCCGTTCTCGGCAGTCTGAACGATCTGGTTTGCCGTCAGGACCGGAACATTCTGCAAGATCAGCTTTGTCGTCGGATTATTCTGCTGCTGGCTCGGATCGATCGTGACAAACACATCGACACGCGTCCCTGGCAGCACGAATCCCGCTACCTGGATCACCTCATCGACACGTACGCTCAGAGCGCGCATGCCTTCGGGGATCACGATCGGCAGGCCACCACCGGCCTCTTTGACGGCCATCTTCCCGGAGAGAAGTGGTTCATTGAGGACAACCGGCGTAATCAGGCCGCGACCCAGAACTTCCTCGACGGAAGTGCTCACGTTCTCGGGTGTGGCGCGAGTCGGCCAGGCCAGGAGTTTCACATCTTCGACCGTCAGCACGCGGCCGAGCGGCAGATCTCTTGCCGCCACGACGATATCGGTTGGCGCAACCGTGGCAGTTTGAATCGGACCGCCGCCCTTGGATTCGCGCAAGATCCGCAGCGCCAGCCAGCCGGCCAACAGCCCGCTGACTAGAGCCAGAATCAAAATAATGATGAGCCGTCTGCTTCGCATGACCAGTTACCCTGCCTTTCCTCGGTTCCTCTAACTTCCGCTCGGGTACGGATTGTTGCCGGCTTCTGGCGCCGGCATCGAGGCGCGAGGTGACCCGCCGCCCGTACTTCGCTACGCAAATGTCGCTACTTGCTGTTACGTCAGTACAGAAGGCCGATCAATGCCCCGGCGGCGATCGCAATGCCGTACGGGATCCGAACAGCACCAGGCTTATCCAGCGTTGGCAATTCGGTTCCGGCCGATGAAAGGACCGCGCGTCGAACCGTTCCGACGGCAAGGTCCCGCATACCGAGGAGGGTACTGGTGAGAGCTCTCTGGCGGGCCGCGGCGATTACGCCCATGACCGCACCAATGACCGCTGTAGCGAGAAACGCGACGATGAACCG
>CBDUXS010000010.1:0-16577 GCA_965371255.1 uncultured bacterium | reverse complement strand
CGCGTGACCAGCCGGTTCGGAACGGCCGGCCTCGCAGCCCTCGGCGTGGGCCACAAGATCGAGTCGCTCAGCTTCTTCGCCTGCATCGGATTCGGCCTCGCGGCCGCGACCGCCGTGGGCCAGAACCTGGGTGCTGGCCAGCCGGAGCGCGCTACCCGCGCGGGGCATGCTGCCCTGCGGGATGCCCTGGTGCTCATGTCGATCATCGGCGCGGCTTTCCTGGTCATTCCTGAACAGCTCATGTATCTGTTTACGACAGATGCGGCCGTGGTGGCGCACGGCGTGACTTACCTGCGCATCGTCGCCGTGGCTCAGATATTCATGGCGTTGGAACTGGTTCTCCAGATCGCCATGGAGGGAGCAGGCTATACTGTTTGGCCAATGGTCAGCGGCGTCACGCTGACCAGTATGCGGCTGCCCCTGGCCTGGTGGCTGCACCGTCCGCTTGGACTCGCGGGTGTGTGGTGGGCGATCAGCCTCACGGCGATTGCGCGCGGCGTGGTGATGATCGGTATCTGGCGGCACGGCACGTGGCGGAAGCAAGAAGTATAGTTCCGTGACAGGCTCACGAAGCGAGGCGACAATGGGAATCATTACCCTGCTGACGGACTTCGGCACGGCAGACGGATTCGTCGGTGAACTGAAGGGCGAACTCCTTACACGAGCTTCAGATGTACGCCCGGTTGATGTCACGCACGATATCCACCCGGGAGACATCATGGCGGCAGCCTGGGCGCTTGAACGGATCTGGGATCGATTCCCGGACGGGACGGTGCACCTGGCCGTGATCGATCCCGGCGGTGGCGGCTCCCGACGGGGAGTCATCGTCCGGGCCGCGAACCGTTGGTACGTGGGTCCGGACAACGGAACATTGACCCGGATCGTGGATCGATTCGACGTGCAGGAGGTTCGCGAACTGAAACGGGGAGCGATCCGGCAGCACCTGCCCAGTCGCACGTTTCACGGTCGTGACGTGTTCGCTCCGGCAGCTGCGCGCCTGGCCTCGGGTGAGCCGTCGGAGCTGCTGGGTGCGGAAATCGCCCCCGAGGATCTGATAAAGCTGAGTATTCCGAAGCCCTTGCACCACGGAGAGAATGTTCGGGGGAGCGTCACGCACGTCGATCGATTCGGCAATCTCGTTACAAACATTTCCGGCGGGAGTCTCGCTCCCAGCGCACTGATCGAGATCAGCGGCGAGGCGATCTCGGGCATTCGATCCACCTATGCGTCCGTCGAGCCCGGCCAGGTGGTAGCACTCATCGGGTCGACGGGAACGCTCGAGATTTCGGTGCGGGACGGAAACGCCGCGGAGCGACTTGGCGTGGGCCGTGGAGATGTAGTTTACGTGCGCCCCGAACGCGACTGAGACGTCCGCGTCCGGAGCCGCATCAATTCAATTCACGAAATCGACGTTAACGCTACCGAAAGCAGCGCGGACATCGAGCGTCAATCGCGACTCGGCCGAGTCCCAGTTCGGCGTCTGATAGGCACCATCCACCGACTCGAAGCCGCTCGAATCGAATGATGCCAGAAAGCCCTTGTTTTCGATTCGAACGCCCAGGTCGCGCGGGAAGGTGAGCTGCAAGGTTCCGAGCCCCATCCGGAGCTCACCGCTCGCTGAGCCCGTCCATTCTCCGGTGAAGTCGAGGTGGACGTTGCCAATCGCGCCGATGAACTCGATGTATTCGAATCGTGCATTGCCGAGTTCCGACGCCGTGAAATCCGCAGCACCGGCAGCGAGTTCCATTCGATCCATGCGTACGGGATTCGGCGACTGGAATCCGATCCTGGTCTCGGATGCCGCCGTGCGATAGACGAATTGTCGAAGCGCGACGCCACCCAGTGTCATCTCGACTTCGGCAGCCCCGACTGCCAGAGACAATGCCGTCGGCACCTCGCGGCTCAAACCCAGATCCAACGATCCCGACTCCGACTCGTCGAACTCGTCGAGATCATCGAGATCCCAACTGTCGTCGAGGCCGGAAAGACTCAGTGCGAGTTGCCCGGCCCCTTCCGTCAGGCTCCAGGATCGCTGAGGTTCGAATTCTCCGGCGTCATAGATCAACCTGGTATCGTACAACAGGCCTGACGGCGCGGCGCCGACGTGGAGTCGGCCAACCGCGTACTCGATGTCAGCTTCAAGCGTACGGACGCCGTCGATCTGCCTCCTGGCGGATATCTGGTACATGTCGCTTGACTGGGCGGCCAACGGCCCGGCGCCGGTCACGGACAGCAACAGAGCCGCGACGGCACCGGAGAGAGTGGGTCTACGCATCGTCCACCTCCCCCTCATCCTCATCGTTGCCGTCCTCGTCGTCCGCGGTACCGGGCGTATCCAGATTCAGATCCGAAAAGAAGTCTCGAGGGCTACGACGGAATCCTCTGGACTGACCGGATCCGCCGCCACGCGTCAGAATCACCGCGCCGAGTCCGGTCGTTGCCGCCGCCCAGCTCAAGACGATGGCGACAAATCCGACGAATCCTCGGATGAATCCGGCCCAGCCACCCAGTAGATGCAGCGCGGATGCTACGGCAAACGGCGCAAGCAGCAGGAGAAGTCCATTGAACACGTAGTAGTAGGTATTCGCTCGATTCAAGTTGAAGCGATCGAACAACGGGTAGCGTCGATCCACGAGCGCCTCGCCCGTCGCCCGCGCCACGGCCACGTAGCCGAACGGCACGGCGATGGCCGCAGCCAGCAGATAGAACGGAATCACGAGCCACGTCACGATGAGTACGGCCAGCAGAACGAGAACGGGTCCGAACAGGAACTCGCCGGCGAGACCCACGCCGAAACTGCGGACCAGGTCCGTGCGGGCGGTGACCGCGACGGCCTCGAGGCGATTAGGTGTGAAGTAGACGAGCAGGGCGCCGAACAGCATGAAACCCAGGATCCAAAAGGCCGTCCCGAAAATTCCGCCGACTGCATGGCCAATGTTGTGGCTTATCGATCCGAAGAATCCACGGCCGTGTCGCTCAGACCGATTCCGAGCTTGGTGCGAGATCGCATCACCGAGGTCGATATCGATGTTCATGTCGGACATGGCGGCGTCCACGGACTCCGCGATATTCGACAGCGACAGGATTTCCCCCATCACCAGCGCACCGGTCGTCTCGACACTCCCGCCTATTGAGCGCACGTCACCCGACACGGTCGCGCCCGGTTCAAGGTCCAGTTGACCGCCTACGACCAGAACGTCGCCGTTGATTCGCCCGTCGACGACGAGGTCGCCACCGAGCAACGCGACGTTGCCCTCGATGACCATGTCGTCGGAGATCCGGTAATCACCGTCTACCACGAGGGCAAAGTCGCCATCCAGCTGACCCTGTTCGCCCGCGAGGCGATCCATGATGATGCCCAGCCGTTCGAGCCGCTCCGCCAGCTTTCCGATTGACCCGGCACGCGGCACGATCGTCACGCGCTCCGGAGCCGCGGAGATCGGAGCAGCGGCTCCGTCTAGTGCATCGGCCATCCGGTGTGAGTCGAACCGGTCAAACACACCCAGTATCGCGGTGCGCGCCGTGCCGTCCGAACCGCCCGAGGCAGGCTCCCAGGACGCCAGCAGATCGGGCAGATCCGTGAAATCCGCGATGGACGGATTACGAAGCAGGTCACGCCATGCCTGTTCGAAGGCTCCGCCGCGCTCGTAAGAGCCGACATCGGCGCCGTCGATGACGACATGGCCGGTATTCAGCTCGAGTGTGGTCGTCTGTCCCGAGGACAGCTCCAGTTCCAGACGCGCGATATCGCCGGCGATCAGTACGGTGCTGCCGGCGATCCCTGCGTCCTGCGCTTTGACGGAGGCCGGCCCGATGACCAGCGCCGCCACAAGCAGGGCCGCCATCCGGCGGATCGGAAGTCGTGTTATTTTCATTCGGTAGGTAATCTCCTCGGGTCCTCGAATGCTCAATCGGAAATTCAACGTGCTCTGACCAACGTCGGCTGACTTTCCCGAACCAGCCGCAACATCACAGACAACGACCCGATGCTCATGAGAGCGATCGTGGCCAGTCCGGCAAGCGCGGATCCTACGGTCAAGTCGGCGCTGATTGCGCCGATCAGATCCGTAAGCCCGAGGGCGTAGGCCACACGGCCCAGGCCGATCGTCGCCTGCCAGAGAAGATCGCCAGCCTGGCCGGCCATCCAGACGGCCAGGGCTACAGGCCGCAGGTTCTCGAACCAGATTGCCCACACCGCACCGCCACCAGCCAACGCCGCGACTGCGGCGGCGGCACCGACGCTTGCGGTCTTGCGTTCCCACGCGGAAGCCACCGCCCGGCGATGCCAGGGCAGGGGCAGCGTGACCCGGGCCATCACTCGCTCCACAAACCCCGGCCGTGGTGACACGACCGCCAGGTTGCGGAGTGCGGCAGACACCTCACGGACATCGACGATGCCAGCGGTGCAACGCTGACACATGGCGACGTGCCGACGATGCTCGTCTGCCAGCGAGTCGGAATTCGCCGCAGCGAACTCGAGCTCATCGGCCGTCAAGTGTCTGTTCGTCGTGATGCTCTTGCTCATGTTGTTCTCCTCATGCCCGCCCTACGAGACGAATCGGGCGAAAGTTTCACTTTTCGGGGTCCTCGAACGTGCCGGAAAGTTCCTCCCTGAGTCGTCGACGGGCCCGGAAGATGTAGGTCTTCACGGTTCCCAGAGGAATGTCCATGATTTCCGCGATTTCCTCATACGTCCGCCCCTCTACGTGCCTCAGAATAATCGCGGTCCGGTACTCATGGCGGAGCCGGCCGATCGCCTCCTCCAGCTGGCCGGCGAGCTCGAGGGATTCCACACGGGCATCCGGTGCTTCTTCGGTGCTTTCGAGCGTAACGGACGTCGCTTCCTGTTGATCCTGCGTCACGGCGTCCGGAGACCCGTGAATCGAAATCGTCTTCAACTCTCTCTTGCGCAGATGATCCACCGTCAGGTTGTACGCGATCTTGAACAGCCATGAGGAAAACTTGTAGGAGCGGTCGTAGCGATCGAGATTGTTGAACGTCCGAACGAACGTTTCCTGAGCCAGGTCCTCGGCCTTTTCTCGATCCCGCACCATTCGATAAATGATCGAGAATACCGGCCGCTGAAAGCGACCGACGAGTTCCCGGGCGGCGCGTTCGTCGCCGCGCCGACACAGGCTGACCAGTTGTTTGTCGGTGGTGCCGTCGTAACTCACCATGCGCCACGCGACGGATCGCTCCACGTCGTCCCACCGGACGTCGCAAACGGGTCCGCGTTATACGTCTGACGCATGGTCATTTCTGACAGCCAGGGCAATAGAATGAACTGCGGCCCGCCTGAAGCATGCGGCGGATTGGTTCACCGCAACGCAGACATGGCCAATCCTCCCTTGCGTATACCCGCAGCCGGTCCTGGTATTTGCCGGTACCGCCATCAGCGGTTCGATAATCCCGAAGCGTAGTCCCGGACTCTCTCAGAGCCTCCGACAACACGGCTCGCAGTCCACGGTGCAGCCGTCTGATGTCCTGTTCGTCCAGACTTCGGCAGGCACGCGTGGGGTTCAATCGGGCCCGGTGCAGGGCCTCGCTCGCATAGATGTTTCCAACTCCCGCGATCCGGCGTTGATCGAGCAGCGCGTTCTTCACGGGCGCCCGCCCGTGTGCCAGGGCGGTGGCCATGTCTCGGGCACTGAAGCCTGCCCCCAGTGGTTCGGGTCCAAGTTCCAGCTCTCGAAGCCGCCAGGCCTCCGTCGTCAACAACCGGAACCCTCCCAGCCGTCGCACGTCGTCATACATGATGGTTCGCCCGTCGACGAGTTCGAATTCGGCGGCGATGTGCGAGAACCCGAGTTGCGTCGCCAGTCGCCGTCCTCCCGGGTCGTCGTCGGGAGCCACGGCGAACCGGCCCGTCATGCGCAGCTGAACCAGGAGCACGTCGGCCTGCCGCCGGCCAGCCGGGGTGAGACATAGAAGCAGGTTTTTCCCTCTACGCCCGACGGTCGCGATCCGGCGTCCGCGCAGCGCAGCCGCGAACCGGCGCGGACGGGTACCATCCATGAGGATGTCCGGCTTCCGGATGTGCACGGCAGCGATCGTGCATCCCTCGAGTGCGGGCGCAAGATCCCGCCGGATAGTCTCGACTTCCGGCAGTTCCGGCATCAGTCGATTTCGGAGTGCCCGATGTCGGGTCGCCAGTCAGCTCCCTCGAATCGAATGCGTGCTGCGACGTCCCGGCTCCGTTCGGCGGCCTCCGCCAGGTCCGATCCGATTCCGGTCACGCCGAAGATGCGACCTCCGGCCGTGACCAGTCGGCCGTTCTCCATCGCTGTGCCGGCGTGATACACGTGCACATCCGGTCCGTCGAGTTTGGCCGGTAGATCTATCGGCAGGCCCGTGGTGACTTTTCCGGGATAAGATCCGCTGACCACGACAGTCGTAAGCGCGGCCCTCGTCGGCGCCGCCGGGGACCAGCCGTCAAGCGAAGCGCCCCGACCGACGGCGAGCAGCGGTTCCAGCAGTCCGTCCACCAGAAGGGGAAGCACAACCTGCGTCTCGGGGTCGCCCAGCCGACAGTTGAACTCGATGACTTTCGGCCCTTCCGATGTGAGCATCAAACCGGCATACAGGAACCCGCGGTATGGGAATCCACGCTCGGCAAGACCCGCCAGAACCGGCTCCGCAATCTCGCGACGTATACGTTCGAGCAGAGCATCGTCCGCGCCGTGTACGGGCGAAAACGCTCCCATTCCTCCGGTATTCGGCCCAAGGTCTCCGGGAAAGCGCCGCTTGTGGTCGCGGGCTGGGGCCAGCGCCACGGCCTCGGCGCCGTCGGTGATGAAGAACACGGACAGTTCCTCGCCCTCCATGAACTCCTCGATGACGACTTCCGCCCCCGCCGCGCCCAGTGTCTGGCGCTCCATCAGGTCGCTGATCGTGGACTCAGCCTCCGCATGGTCGGCGCAGACCACGGCGCCCTTGCCGCCGGCCAGCCCCGAAGCCTTTACGACCAGCGGCGCGTCCAAACCGGCCGCGAAAGCACGGGCGGCGTCGGGCTCGTCGAACACCCCAAATCCAGCCGTCGGGATGCCGCACTCCTCCATCAGCCGCTTGGAAAACGCCTTGGAGGCCTCGAGCCGGGCGGCAGCGGCAATGGGACCGAAGACCCGGAGTCCCGACGCGATGAACGCATCCGCCAGTCCTTCGGCGAGCGGCTGCTCCGGACCCACGACGGTCAGGTCGATCGATTCGGCGCGGGCGAACCGGACCAGACCGGACACGTCGCCAGCCAGAATGGGCACGTTGATCCCGTGCTGCGCGGTACCGGGATTGCCCGGCGCACAGTAGATGGTGGCGTCCGGCGCGTCGCCGGCGAGTTTCCGAACCAGCGCGTGCTCCCGGCCACCGCTTCCTACGACGAGGAGGTTCATGGGGACACGATGACGAAAACGGCCCGCCCTCGCCAGACGGCGGGAGCGGGCCGGTGAGGCGTGCGGTGGCCGGTCGCTTCGTCCAGCCGGCTAACCCTGTGTGGGCGCCTTCTTGAAGGCGTCGGTGACCCTGCTCTTCAGTTTGTCCACGGCTGCCTCTACGTCGTGCAGAATCTCGGAGGCCGCATCCGTGTATCCTTTTGCCGCTTCCCTCAGATCCTCTCGATAAGGACGCGGATCCTCCTCGTCGCGCCGCAGGTACTGACCGGCCAGGATTTCGTCGTACCGGCCGGTTTCCATCCACAGGCGCAGCTCCGCGACGCGGGCCACGGCGAACGGATGCGTGGCCCCGAGAGCATTCAGCAGTTTGTATACGGAATCGAGCACTTCGCCGCCCTCGCGATATTCATCCGACTGATCGATGAATTCCTCGAGGTTCAGCTCCTCTCCCCGCGTCCCACCGGCCAGTTTCATCAAGGAACTCAGCACTGTGTCGCGGTCCTGAATGGCCAACAGCGCGGCACGGTCGCAGGACAGTTCGGCCTTCCGGTTCCATTCGAGAAGCGCCAGCAGCAAGGGAAGCACGGCGATCCCGGCGAGCGGATAGCGGAACACCGTGAGTTGCATGAGCAGGATGAGGAGGGTCCGGTACAGCACGTGCCCGCTCATGATGTGTCCCACTTCGTGTGCCAATACCGCCTCGACTTCGTCGCGGCTCAGAACCTCCAGCATCGACGAGTTGAGTACGATGAATGGTTCGTTCATGCCCACGGCGCCGGCGTTCACGATCGGCGTCTGGCTCACGTATACCTCGGGAACGTTTTCCACGTTGAGCACCTCGCAGACGCGAAGTACACGCTGATGAATCCATGGGTACTGCTTCTCCGACACACGCACCGCGTTTGCCTTGAAGACGAGCCGTATCGCACGCTCCCCGAACATTCCGAAGATCTTGCGCAGCGCCAGATCGAAGCCGGGTATCTTACGCAGCGCGTTCAGCGTGGCGCGGTCCGCCGGATGCTCCCATGAAGTGGCGCCGATCTCGGTGAGGATCCTCCGCGTGTGGGTGGTGCCGGATCCTTCGCCCGCCGTCGTATCTGTATGTCCGTCGTCATTCATCATCGCGCTTCTCCGCTGGTTCCGGTTGGTCCGCTTCCTGGATGCGAATACGTCAAATCGCTCGATGCGGTTTCAGACCCCGTCCAGTGCCTCCGCCAGATCCGCTATCAGGTCGTCGGCGTCCTCGATCCCGACGGACAGGCGGACGAGTCCGTCATGGAGCCCCATCGCGGCACGGCGCTCCGGCGGTACGGAGGCGTGTGTCATGCGTGCCGGCACGCAGACGAGACTCTCCACGCCACCCAGGCTTTCGGCGAGGGCGAATAGCCGCAGGCCCGCCACGAGTCTCTCCGCCCGGTCGCCGGATCCCATGTCGACCGTAACCATCCCACCGAATCCGGTCATTTGCCGGCACGCCAGTTCGTGGTCCTCGTGGTCCGGCATTCCCGGGTACAGCACGCACTCGGGTTCCTGCCGCGTGCCCAGAAACTCTACGACTCGCGCGGCGTTCTCGCAGTGCGCCTTCATTCTCACCGGAAGCGTTTTCGTAGACCGGAGTAGCAGGAAACAGTCCATCGGCGACGGGACGGCTCCAGTGACCATCTGCTGCCATGCGATCGCTTCGCCTCGCTCCGCGGCCGCTGAGACGACCACTCCGCCCAGCAAGTCGCTATGACCGCCGATGTACTTCGTCGTGCTGTGTACGACGAGGTCGGCGCCCAGATCCAGGGGTCGCTGCAGGTACGGTGTGGCGAACGTGTTGTCGACGGCCAGGACCGCATTCGACCGGTGCACGATCTCGGCGCAGGCCTCGATATCCGACAGGCGCATGAGGGGGTTGGTCGGCGTTTCCAGCATAACCAACTTCGTGCCGGGCCTAATCGCGTCTTCCAGTTCCTGCAGATCCGAGGTGTTCACGGAATCGAACGTCACCCCAAACCGCTCATAGAACCTGAACAGTCGTTCCGTGCCTCCGTACATGTTGTCACCGCAGACGAGGTGATCTCCGGCCGACAGGCAAGTCTTCAGGATCGCCTCGATAGCGGCCAGGCCCGACGCGAACGTGGAGGCGGACGATCCGCCTTCCAGCGCCGCCAGGTTCTGCTCCAGTGCCGTCCGTGTCGGATTCAGAACGCGGGCGTAGTCGTGCCCTCCGCGCGGCTTCGCGACCCCGTCCTGCACGTAGGTCGAAGTTTGAAATATCGGTGTCATGATCGCGCCGGACGCTGGGTCCGGCTCCTGCCCCGCGTGGACCGCCAGCGTGGCGAAACGATCGGACGGCCTGATTCGCATGTATACCTCCGTTGGGTGCGCCTGTCTGGAAGCCGGTCGAAGAACTTGCGCGGCCGCCCCGGTTGCCTCAACAGGCTTCTCCTGCGCGGAAGCTTAGTTGACTCCGCGGCGCAGCGAAACGCGATGTTGAGGCACGGGTGAGACGAGCCGCCACATTGTGGCATGCGAACCGTTCAGAGAAGTTCACACACGCCCGCGCAACGAAGCGAACCGTCCACGCACCGGATCTATGTACACGTAGGGTGGGCCACACTCGGGCGCCTGCCTTTGATGCCGAGTGACCTTCGGGGCGCGGTCGAAGCACATCTCATCACCCTGTGCCGCCGCCTCGACGTGGAACCGCTGGCCGTCCGCGCCACGGCGAATCGGGTCATGCTGTTGTTGCGGCTCAAACCGAATCACACGTTGGCCACGCTGGTCATCCGGCTCAAATCAGGGTCTGAAGAAGCGCTCACGGATGCGGGCCGGGGCGTCCACTGGGGGGCGGGATTCGCTGCCACCACGGTTGGGGTCAAAGCGGTGAGTCACCTCGTGCGCGTGATCAACCGTCTGGATTGAGTCGCGTAATTCCGGTACCTTCGCGCCATCGAGATGGCGGCCGGATCCGGTTCGTGTCGCGTCTCACACCCTGGTACGGGAGTACAATTGGACGCGCCCCTTATCATTTCGGCATCCGGCATTCGCGGCATCGTGGGCCGCACGGTCACGCCGGAGATGGCGGCACGGTACGGCGCCGCATTCGGCTGTTTCGTTCGTGAGCGAAACGCGGATGCGAGGGACGGGTTCGTGCTCGTCGGACGCGACTCCCGGACCTCCGGGGCCTTCCTGGCCGACGCGGCTGCGGCCGGACTTTGTGCGGCCGGTGTGAATGCGCGGCTTTCCGGCATCGGCCCGACTCCGACACACCTTCTCGCCATAAAGGACGACGAGCAGGCGCTCGGCGGCCTGATCATCACGGCTTCCCACAATCCTGTCGAATGGAACGGATGGAAGCTTTCCGGCCCGGATGGCCTGTTCGTGACGCCGGCGGACGGGGAGAAAGTCTCGCAAATGTTCGACGAGGGCCCGGCATACGTGGACTGGAGCTTGCCTGGTCGGGCATCGAGCTATCCGGGAATCGTAGATCATCACATCGAGCGGATTCTCGGGATTCCGCTTGTCGCGACGGACGCGATTCGTGCGGCGAGGCCGCGGGTCGTCGTGGACTGCGTACACGGCGCAGGTGCGCTCGTCGTGCCGGAACTGCTGCGGCGACTCGGGGCCGAGGTGGACGGCATAGGCCTCACCGCCGATGGGCGATTCCCCCGCAATCCTGAGCCAACGCCGGAAAACCTGGGAGAACTCGCGGAGCGCGTGCGCGATTCTGGTGCCGATATCGGGTTTGCCATCGACCCCGATTCGGATCGACTGGCGATCGTGGATGAGACAGGTCGGCCGATCGGGGAGGATTGGACGCTCGCCCTGGCCGTGGACTATGTGCTGGGTCATCGGAGCGGCCCGGTCGTTACGAATCTGTCGTCGAGCCAATGCATCGAAGATGTGGCCCGCACCGCGGATGTCCCGTTCTTCCGGAGTGCCGTGGGAGAGGCCCGCGTGGCGGCGATGATGTCGGACACCGGGGCCGTCATAGGTGGAGAAGGCAACGGTGGCGTCATGTTGCCGGATCTCAACCTGACGCGCGACGCGCCACTGGCCTGCGCACTCATACTGAGCCTGTGCGCGGAACGCGGAGCACGAGTCGGTGAGCTGCTGGAGGGCCGGCGCCAGTATGAAATGGTGAAGCGCAAGATTCCCCGTCCCACCACGCCCACGGAACTCATCATCGGAACTCTGCAGGCTTCCATGGGGTCCGATGCCGAAGCAGATGTTACCGACGGACTTCACCTCAGCTGGCCCGACCGGTCAGAGTGGCTGCACGTGCGTCCGTCAGGGACCGAACCGATTCTCAGACTCATCGCCGAATCCATAGAACACGGCCGGGCCGAAGCACTCGCAGCCGAAGCGGCGGACTGCGTGGCCCGCTCGAGTTCTTCAACGGGCTCCCTGGGGAGCGCCTGAATCATGTGCGGAATCATCGGATACATAGGTGGCCGGCTCGCCCAGCCAGTGCTGATCGAGGGTCTCCACCGGATGGAATACCGCGGCTACGACTCGGCAGGAATCGCGATCCAGTCCGACGCGGTGCACGGGATCCGCAAGATGGCTGGGAAGATCGGAAATCTGGAAGATCTGATCGCAACGCGGCCGGTAAGCGGCACGTGCGGCATCGGACATACACGCTGGGCCACGCACGGACCTCCCACGACGCAGAACGCCCATCCGCAGTCGGACGGGTCGGGGCGAACGGTCCTGGTTCATAACGGCATCATCGAAAACTACGAAGTTCTCCGCAAAAAACTCATTGAGCTGGGCCACGATTTCGTCTCGGAGACGGACACCGAAGTGCTCGTGCATCTGATCGATGAAGCGTTTGACGGCAATCTCGAGCAGGCAGTCGTCTCGGCTCTGTCGAGGGTCGAAGGGACGTACGGTATCGCCGTGATGCACGTCGGCGATCCTGACAAGATCGTCGTCGCCCGCAACGGGTCGCCCTTGCTGATCGGGATCGGCGAGGACGGCCGGCAGGAGATGTTCGTGGCATCCGACGTGGCTGCGGTTCTCGCGCACACACGGCAGGTCGTGTACCTGGACGATGGCGAACTGGCGGTGCTGACGCGTGACGGACACGAGATCATTGAAGTCGCCGAATTGGGCTCGGACGGCATGGTGAGACTGATCGACAAGGAAGTAAACCATATCGACTGGGATCTCGAACAGATCGAGCGTGGTGGGTTTGAGCACTTCATGCTGAAGGAGATTTTCGAACAGCCGGAGACCGTATGTGACGCGATGCGCGGACGACTACTCGAGGAAGAGGGCACCGCTCATCTGGGCGGCTTGCGTCAACTGGCCGACGTACTCGATGACGTGAAGCGCATCGTCATCACGGCTTGCGGGACCAGCTGGCACGCGGCTCTGGTTGGGGAGTACCTGCTCGAAGAGCTGGCACGCATTCCGGTGGAAGTCGAATACGCATCCGAGTATCGCTACCGCCGACCGATCGTGACCGACGGCACCCTGATCATCGCGATCTCGCAGTCCGGCGAAACGGCCGATACGCTGGCCGCGATGCGGGAGGCGAAGCGACTTGGCGCCCCTGTCATGGGGATTGTCAACGTCGTCGGTTCATCGATCGCCCGTGAGGCCGACGCTGGTGTCTATATCCACTCGGGGCCCGAAATTGGTGTCGCATCAACGAAAGCGTTTACGGGCCAGTTAGCAGTGCTGGCCCAGTTCGCACTGTACATGGCGCGCCGGCGGGGGCTCTCGCTGATCAAGGGGCGCGAGATCGTGGCCGCCCTCCGCGCTCTGCCGGGGCAGATCGAACAAGCGCTCGCGCAGGACGATCTGATCACCCGGGTCGCTCGGGAATACTACGAGAGCACGAACGCTCTTTATCTGGGTCGCGGCTACAATTTCCCTGTAGCCCTCGAGGGCGCGCTCAAGCTCAAGGAAATCAGCTATATCCATGCGGAGGGATATCCGGCAGCCGAGATGAAACACGGACCGATCGCGCTGATCGACGAAAATATGCCCGTGGTGTTCATCGCTCCCAGTGACAACGTGTACCACAAGGTCGTCGCCAATATCGAGGAAGTGAAGGCGCGTGGTGGTCGCGTAATCGCGATCGTATCGGAGGGGGATGCTCAGCTTGCGGCGGGCGTGGACCATGCGATCCCAGTGCCCCGTACGATCGATTTCCTGCAACCGCTCGTGGCGGTGATTCCGCTGCAGTTGCTCGCCTACCGTATCGCCGTGCTTCGCGGATGCGACGTGGATCAGCCGCGAAATCTGGCCAAGAGCGTAACCGTAGAATGAGGTGGGGTATCGCGATGTTGCTCGTGGCGGGAGCCATGTTGACAGGCGCCACTCCTGCCGTGGCGCAGCGTGCGATTCACACGGACCGGGATACGATCAGTTTCGATCTCCCGACCCTACGAGGAATGCTGGAGACCGCGCGGGCCCTGTACCAGGATCTCGAGGAGGATCCACGCGTGCTGTACAGCCTCGGATTCGGGCCCCCGGTGGAAGTCGGTTCGGCGGAGCCGGCGTATCCGTGGAATGCGGTTGCGCCGACCAGTGACTCCACGGTTACCGTCGTGACGCCTGGCAATTTTCGGGAAGCCGATCGCGCCTATCACAACTATGCAGTGATGCGGATGCGGGTGGTTCGCACCGTGGATCCCGACGCCAGCTGTGAGACGTTGATACAGGCCGAGGAAGAAGTGCTGTCGAGCTATGTGGACGGCTGGATCCTGGCGAGGACCCTGTTTGGCGGTCCGGCGTTCGCACCGATGGACGAACTGGTGTTTGCCCGGGAAGCCAGCCTGCTTCGTCCACTTCTCGCTGCGCGCGGGAACACGTCGATCGGCGTGTGCTCCGAAGAATGGGCCGCCGAACATCACGACGAAATCGCCGCCTATGAGACCTGGCGCGCGGCCGCGTTCCCGGAGCTCGTGACCGTGGCGGCCGATTCCGATGTCGTGTCCGATGAGCCCGGGGATGACGACGGACCGCCGGAGGAGGCTGCCGCAGAGCCCGAGGCCGCGGACGCGGACGAATCAGTCGGAAGCTGAGCAATGGCCCTGCGACTCTACAACACGCTTGGTCGGCGACTCGAGACCTTCGAACCGGAGACGCCAGGTGAGGTCAGCATGTACACCTGCGGGCCCACGGTATATGAGCGGGCGCACATCGGGAATTTCCGGACGTTCGTGTGGGAAGACATGCTCCGGCGGTACTTGCGGCTGAGTGGGTTTCGCGTGACCCAGGTGATGAACCTGACCGACGTGGACGACCGGACGATCAAAGCGGCTGTCGAGCGCGGCGAAACCCTGGCCGAGATCACGCAGCCGGTCGAGCGCTCATTCTTCCAGGATTGGCAGGTGCTCGGCCTGGAGTCGGTAGAACACACTCCCCGTGCGACCGAACACGTGAAGGGGATGATCGAACTCGTACGCCGGCTCGAGACGGCTGGCATGACTTATGAGCGCGACGGCTCCATCTATTTCGCCATCGATCGGTTTCCGGGCTACGGCCGGCTGATCGATCTGGACCCGGACGAGTTGAGACCAGGTGAGCGCGTCGAGGGCGACGAGGAATACTCAAAGGAGAACCCTCGCGATTTTGTACTCTGGAAGGGTGGTGCGCGCGACGTAGAGGCCGAAGTGGCGGTATGGGATTCTCCGTGGGGTGCGGGCAGACCTGGCTGGCACCTGGAGTGTTCCGCCATGGCCATGGAGTACCTGGGCGAGCAGCTGGACATTCATACCGGGGGTGTGGACAACATCTTCCCGCACCACGTGAATGAAATGGCGCAGTCCGAGGCGGTCACGGGCAGGTCATTTGCCCGGTACTGGCTGCATGCCGCGCACCTGCTCGTCGACGGTGGAAAGATGTCCAAGTCACTGGGGAACTTCCACACCGTCGGGTCGTTGGTCGAAGGCGGGGCGCGGCCGTCAGCGATCCGCTACCTGCTGTTGAGCGCACACTACCGGACACAGCTCAATTTCACGCTCGAAGGTCTGGCGGCGGCGGACCGGGCCGTGACCAGGCTGACGGAATTCAGGAATCGACTGCGGGCGATCACCGCAGAATCCGGCGAAGCGGGGCCGGTCGATGAGGTGCAGGATGTGGTCGACACCTGGCGGGATGCATTTCACGACGCGATGGACGAGGACCTTGGCGTGAGCGGAGCGCTCGCGGCCACGTTCGATCTCGTGCGCGAGGGCAATGCCGCGCTCGACGAAAGTCGGCTCGATCGCTCCGGTGCGGGGCGGTTTCTGAGTGCGCTCGACAGGTTTGACTCCGTGTTCGGCGTACTCGCGATGCGGGACGCAGAGAATCAAGCGGTGGATCCCCAGTTTGCGAACTGGGTGGAGGAGCGGATCCAGGCCCGTTCCCGGGCTCGGGCCGAGCAGGATTTCGCCGCCGCCGATCTGATTCGGCGCGAGCTTGTCGAGCGTGGGGTCGTGCTGGAGGATGCCGCGTCGGAAACCCGGTGGAAGTTGCGTCCGGAAGGTGATCCGGAGGCGTCAGATTCCGCTGCCGAACGGAGTTGACGGAACCCAAACTGGCCCCTATGTTGGCCGTCTATTTTGCTGAACTGCTGACGTAGCTCAACTGGAAGAGCATCGGATTTGTAATCCGAAGGTTGTGGGTTCGAGTCCCACCGTCAGCTCAGATGATGCTCGGGACAGCAGCGCAGCCGCACCTATTTGATGAGACAACTAGACTTGGTACCAGCGGCCCGTCGCCACCGTTTGGCGAGGGCCGCACCGAATGCGGGTGGGGTACCGAAGCGGCCAAACGGAGCAGACTGTAAATCTGCCGGCGTATGCCTACGGAGGTTCGAATCCTCCCCCCACCATCCGCTTTACCCGTTAGGAACGGCAACTCCGTGGCACTGGCCACGCTGAATCAGGAGCGACGTCGAGATGGCGAAGCAGAAGTTTGAGCGAACGAAGCCGCATGTAAACGTGGGAACGATTGGTCACGTGGACCATGGGAAGACGACGTTGACGGCAGCGATCACGCAGATACAGGCTGCGAAGGGCCTGGGCGAATTTGTGGCGTTCGATCAGATCGACAAGGCACCGGAAGAGCGAGCTCGCGGGATCACGATTGCGACGGCGCACGTGGAATACGAGACCGAGGCACGCCACTACGCGCATGTGGACTGTCCGGGCCACGCGGACTACGTGAAGAACATGATCACGGGTGCGGCGCAGATGGACGGGG
>CBDUXS010000009.1:0-16888 GCA_965371255.1 uncultured bacterium | reverse complement strand
CCGCACGTGCCAGTCCCACACGCATTGCACGGATGCAGGTACGTCGCTTACCAGCCGGACGATTTCCAGTGCCATCACGACTCCTGCCGAACGGACTATCCGACGAACTGTCAGAGCCTCAAATTACTGTATTCCTAGCCCGGCCGCGCAAACGCCGCGAAACCGGGCTCCGCGCGATAACCGAACCCGGTGCGATGATTCGAATCCTGCAGGTCTCCGACGTACATCTCGGCGCGCCGCTCAGCGGCTTCGGCGACTACGCCCCCGAACGGCAGCGGGCCGTGCGGGAAGCGTTCCGGGAACTCCCGCAACTGGCTGACCGGCTGGAAGTCGACGCCGTTCTCGTCGCGGGTGATCTGTTCGATAGCCAGATGCCGGAGAGCGGTGATGTTGACGTGGCGCGCGAGGTTCTTCGCGGACTCGCCGACGGCGGGCGGAGACCCGTGTTCGCGATTCCCGGGAATCACGACGCCTGCTCGTCGTCCGATTCGCCGTGGCACGCGATGCCGGCGGAGATCGAAGTCTTTCTCGACCCGAGCTTTGGAGCGCCTCGCTCGGTGGATTTGGGGGAAGACCGGCTGCATGTGTATGGCATCGCGTTCGATCGAGAGGCAGACCCGGATCCCCTGGCCGGGTTTCATCGGACCGATGCCGAAGGTATCCATGTCGTGCTGCTGCACGCCGGGATGCTGGACAATCCGGATTGGGCCGGTGGACATGGCCTGCAGATCCCGCCGACGGCTCTAGAGGCGCTGGATGCCGATTACGTAGCCCTCGGCGACTATCACCGCTGTCGTCTTCCGGCGGAATTTCCCGGCAATCGAGCCTGCTATTCCGGATCGCTGGCCGCCGTCCGAGTCACAGAGACGGGACCGCACGGAGTCGTTGTCGTCGAGCTTTCCGGGGGCACGTTTCCCGCGGCGCGGCTCGAGCCGTCGAGCGCGCCCGTGCTCGTGGACCTCGAATCGATAGACATGAGTGATATCGGATCCGACCTGGAGGCGGCCGATCGGATTGGCGACCGCCTGGAAGCCGGCGCTTCGGAATCGGAGGTTTCGAAACACCCCGTCGTGAGCCTGGTCGGCGAGCCCGGATTTCCGCTCGACGGCGACAGAGTTCAGGAAGCGCTGACCGAACGATTCGGGTTCGCGGCCGTATCCGACGAAACGCGGTTCATTGATTCCGACAGGGTTCGGTCTCTATGCGAGGAACCGTCCGTCGTGGGACACGTGGCGCGCCTCGGACGGGCAAGCATCGAGGGCTGCTCCGACGACGAGGAGCGGAGGATCGCGGAACGTGCATTGCGTATCGCTTTGCGGGCGCTGGCGCTGGAGGACGCGTGAACCGACCCGTGTTTCTCAAGCTCGAACTGAACTTCGGACGGCATTCGGGATGCTTCGAGTTTCCCTCCACCGGTCCGGTTGTGATCACGGGGGCAAACGGCAGCGGCAAGACCACGCTGGTCGACGCGCTCCTCCGCACCGTGTACGGTTTTCGGCGCCAGCGTGACGAGGAAAGCAAGCTTCTGGACGCACGCAGACCCTGGTCTTCCGGACCGTACAGGGCATCCGTGCACCTGCAAACTCCCGATGGACAGGACCTGATCTGGTCCCGGGACTTCGACACCGACGATGTGAGCGTCCGGACCGCGGACGGGTCAAAGACGCTATTCGAAGGCGAGGCAAACCCGGGGGGCAAAGGGTCGGAAACCGAGTCCTACCGGAAACTCGTGCGCTCGGTGCTCGGGTTCGACGAACTCAATGATTACGAATGTACCGCGTACATCCGCCAGGGGGAGCTGCTGGGGACGGCATTCGATGACGACCTGCTGGTTCTCGCAGAGGGCGGGCACGCACGGGTCCGAGCCGCCCAGGAGCAGATCGAAGATCAGTACAAGGAATTGACTCGGGAGCCCGTCATGCACGGAGGGACGCGTCTCAGGAAAGACCGAAAGCTGGAGCGGGCGCAGTCCAGGTTGGACGAAATCCGGGCACAACTCGACGAAGCGCGGCGCGCCGAAGGTGCCCGGGGCCCTTCCGTCCGGAATCTGGCGGACCTCACGGAGGAACAAGCGCGACTCGATCGCGAACTGGCCGAGTTGGAGCCCGCCCAGAGCCAGTTGCTCAAGCGGGCGACCGCGGTCGCCGAGAAGGACGTGGCTCAGGAACGTGCGGATCGACTGGTCCAGTTGAAGGCCGATATGGACAGCGCGAAGCGGGATACGAGCTCGGCCGAGAGCGAGCTGGAGCATCGGGCGGCCCTGGGCAGATACCCCGACGATTTCCGGACCCGCGCCGCGGAACTCAAGAGCGCCTGGAAGCGCCTGGACGAACTCGACGGGAAGCAAGCGACCGCGCCGTCCAGCCCGTGGACGCGAATGGCGGGAATCGCCGCAGCGGGAGCGGTTGCGGCCGGCGGATTCTTCGTACTCCAGGGAGCGACCGAGGGATGGATCGGGGTGATCGTCGGGTCGATCGTCGCCGTCGGTCTATTCGCCCGGGGGACGCTGTTGCGTGGTGCCCGGCAGCACACGGGGACCTTGCGGGCGGAGATCGATCAGTCGGTGGCCCGCCTGCTCGTAGATGTCCCGAATTCCGACACCCTTTCGGCGGCCACATTGCCCGATCGACTCGAAGATTTCGAACGGCAGGACAAGGCTCATCGCCGCGTGGCCGATTCGCGGCAGCAGATCGAGACTCTCGAGCGGCGCGTCCGGGAGAGCGCGGAGGCGGCCGGCACGCCGGGCCGGTCGCTCATTCTTCTGGAGGCGGACGCTCAACAGCGCTTGAGTGAGGCGAAGTCACACCTGCAGGGCATCGAGGACGCCGTGCCGGACGTGTTGCCGGGTGACGTGAAGCCCGAATCCGGCCCGATCGATGCCGCGATCAAGACTCTGCGAGCTCGCCAGCAGGAAGTGCGAGCCGAACGACAGCGGCTGGCGGTGGAGATCGCGGGATCGGCTCGAACGGCCCTCGGCGTCGACCGGCTCGAAGAGGAATGCGACGTGCTGGAAAAACGCCTGGACGAGATTCGACGATCGGCGGAGTCCTTTCGGGCAGCCCACTCGTTAATCCGCAGTGGGTACGATGAATTCCGGGAGCAGGACGAATCGCGCCTCGTGGAGGCCATACTGAACCAGCTCCAAAGTCTTGGCGCGCCGGAGCTGGCAGACTTCCGTACGGACGTGGGACTCACGCAGCCGACCGTCGAGTTGGGTGGCCGCCGCGTGGCCCTCGATTCCCTGGAACTCAGTTTCGGAGAGCGGCACCTTGTCAAACTGGCTGTACGTCTGGGTTCCGCTGAATTTCTGGGCGTTTCGGGCCTCGCTGTGCCGCTCGTTGTGGACGAGCCGTTCGCTTACCTCGACGACCGACATTCGGCACAGGTATGGCAGCTGTTAGTCCGCATCGCGGACGACCGCCAGGTCATCGTGACCACGCAGGAAACACAGTTGCTGGACCGCCTGGGAGTCACGACCGGGCTGATTGAACTGGATGGCCATCCCGCGTAGCAACTCGGACCTGGTGAGAGTCCCGTCCGCTCCTCAACGCTGCGGCCACGTAACGTGTTAGGCTTCTGGACGGCCCGACCCGCCACGGCGGGCCGATTTGGCGGTGAAAGAACGGTTACGGACGGGGAGTGGGTGGAGTGAGAATCTCGGATATCAGCATCGAACGGCCGGTCCTGACCTCGATGGTCGCCGTCGGGCTCGTGCTGTTCGGTGCGATCAGCTTCACGCGCCTGTCGGTGCGTGAGCTTCCCGACGTGGACCCACCGGTCGTGTCGGTCAGCACCTTCTTGCGCGGCGCGAATCCGCGGGTCATGGAAACCACCGTGACCGACGTGCTCGAGGAGGAACTGAGCACGATCCCGGGCGTTCGTACGATCAGCAGCTCGAGTGCCGAACAGTCCAGCAACATCACCCTGGAGTTCACGCTCGACCGTGATTTGGAGGTGGCCGCACAGGACGTCAGGGACAAGGTGGCCCGAGTGCGTGGCCGGCTCCCCGAGCAGATCCAGGAACCCGTCGTCACGAAGCAGGATGCGGATGCTCAGCCATTCTTCTGGATGGCGCTGACGGCGGACAACTACAGCCTGCTGCAGCTATCGGACATCGCGGACCGCATCGTCAAACAGCGGCTCCAGTCCGTCGACGGCGTCGGGCGGGCGCTGGTGTTCGGCGAAAAGCGCTACTCCATGCGAATCTGGCTGTCCCCGACTGCCATGGCTTCTCGGAACATCACGGTGCAGGACGTGGAGACGGCGATCCTCACGCGCAACGTGGAGATCCCGGCGGGTCGGATCGAGTCGGAGCAGCGCGAATTCTCCGTGCGCTCGATGGGCGAACTGAAAACGTCCGAGGAGTTCGCCGACATCGTCGTCGCGTCTCAGGGCACGCAACTCGTGCGCCTGGGAGACATCGCGCGAGTCGAACTCGGCCCCGAGACTCGACGCAGTTATTTGCAGTTCGACGGAATTCCCGGTGTAGCGGTCGGCGTCGTGCGTCAGTCCAAGGCGAACCTGATCCAGGTGTCCGACAACATCCGGGCCGAGATTGTGGCCATTCGTGAGGCACTGCCTCCAGGCGTCGAACTGACCCTCGGCTTCGACCGGGCCGATTCCGTGCGTGCGTCCATCCGGGAAGCGCAGCAAACGCTGCTCCTCGCCGGTCTGCTCGTCGTGCTGATCATCTTCGTCTTCCTGCGCGACCTGCGGGCGACGTTCGTGCCCGCCCTGGCCATCCCGACAGCGATCGTCGCGACGTTCGCCGTCCTGTACGCCTTCGGGTTTTCGATCAATCAGTTCACCCTTCTCGCCCTGATCCTGGCCATGGGAATCGTGGTGGACGATGCGATCATCGTGATGGAAAATGCCTACCGGCACCAGGAAGAACTGGGTGAGGATCCGGCCGAGGCCGCGCGCCGCGGAACGAGTGAGATCGCGTTCGCCGTGATCGCGACGACGATCACGCTGGTCGCGGTGTTCACACCGCTGCTGTTCCTCCAGGGAACGGCCGGAAGACTGTTCAACGAATTCGGGGTCGCCCTGGCAGGTTCCGTGATCATCAGCAGCTTCATCGCCCTGACGTTGACTCCGATGGTATGCGCAAAGGTCCTGCGGGTGCCGAGTTCGCACGGCAAGTTGTTCATGGCCTTCGAGCGTGGCTTCAACGCGATCCAGGACGGATATCGCCGGCTGCTGGACGTCGCCATCCACCATCGTCTAGTGGTCATCGCCGGGGCCGTGTTCGTCGTGTTCGGGGCAGGGTTCGCATTCCGGGCGCTCGAGCGCGAATTCATTCCCACCGAAGATCGCGGGTTCTTCGTCGTGTTCCTGCAGGCACCGGTCGGATCCAGCCTCGAGTACACGATCGCGCATCAGCAGCAGGCGGAGCGGATCGTCCAGAACACACCGGGCGTGCAGCATCACTTCAGCGTTGTCGGCTTCTTCGGCGACGTGAACACGGGCATCATGTTCGCCCGGCTCGACCAGCCGGAGGACCGTCCGGGCCGAAGCGTCGAAGATATCGTGGGTCAGGTTCGCGAACAGTTGTTCGGGATTCCCGATATTATTGCGTTCGCGCAGGTTCCTCCGGCGATCGGTTTCGGGAGCCCCGTAAATTTCGTGGTCCGCAACCCGGATTTCGATTCGCTCGTCGTGGGCATGGATCAATTCCTCGCGCGGGCGCGGCAGATCCCGGGTCTGCTCAACGTCGATACCAACCTCAAGGTCGACAAGCCGGAACTCGACGTGTCCTACGACCGCGATCGTGCGGAGGACCTCGGGGTGTCCATCGCCGACGTCTCGACCACGCTCCAGACCCTGCTGGGCGGTCAGCGGGTCGGCACGTTCACCCGCGACAGCAAGCTGTTCTACGTCATGCTCCAGCTGGAAGACGAAGACCGGGCGACACCGTCGGACATGACGAACATCTACGTGCGAGGCCGCGACGGGACGCAGGTCAAGCTGGACGCCGTGGCGTTGATCAACGAAAGTGTCGGGCCGACCCAACTCAACCATTTCGACAGGGTCCGGTCCTTCACGCTCACGGCCGGGCTCGCACCGGGCTTCACGCTCGGCGCCGCCGTCGATTCGCTCAACGCGCTGGCGGCGGAGATACTGCCCAGGGGCAGTTCCACGGCGTTGGCCGGTGAGTCACGCGAACTGGAAGAGAGTGGCAACGCACTGTATTTCGCGTTCATCCTGGCGCTCATCGTCGTCTATATGGTCCTGGCGGCCCAGTTCGAGTCGCTCATGCACCCGCTGACGGTGTTGATGTCGGTGCCGCTGGCGGTCACGGGCGCGCTCGTCACACTGCTGATTACCGGCTCGACGCTGAACCTGTTCAGTCAGATCGGGATGATCCTCCTCGTCGGGCTGGGAACGAAGAACTCCATCCTGCTGGTGGAGTATGCGAACCAGTTGAAGGGACGAGGGATGGAAACGCTGGATGCGGTTCTCGAAGCGGGACGGATCCGGCTGCGACCCATCCTCATGACGTCGGTCGCCACGATCATCGCAATGATGCCGATCGCTCTCGGGCTCGGAGCAGGTTCCGCCAGCCGGAGGCCGCTCGGGTACGTGATCGTTGGAGGAATGTTGTTCTCGACCATCCTCACGCTGTTTCTGGTGCCGGTCGTATACGTGCTGCTCGATGCGGCGCGCGTACGGCTGAGACGACCGCGGGAAGCGCTGGTGCCGGCGCGGGCGGAGGGCCCGTGATTGCGGCACTGATCGTTGCGGTGCAGGCGAGCACGAGCCTCCTCGGAGCTCCCGCGGCGGCGCAGAACATGGTTTCGACGACGGATTCGATTCCGGTGGTCACGCTCGCTGAAGCACTTGAATCAGCCGCGCATGTCGATCCCGACTACGTGTCGGCCCTGCGGCAGGTGGGAGACGCCGCATGGGTTCGGCGCTCGGCCTGGTCTGCGTTCCTGCTCCCGTCCGTCAACTTTCAGTGGTCGCTGTCGCAGTTTTCTCCCGGGCAGTTCAACATCGGGACCAACGACGTGACCGATCGGCTCACGACATTCGCGCTGTCCGCCTCGTACGATCTGTTTCGCGGGGGAGCCAGATTTCACGAGCTTTCCGGCTCTGCCGCTGGCGTCAGAGGGGCGGCGGCAGGAGAGATCCAGGCCCGCTACCGGACCGCGCTGGCGACCGAGTCGGACTACTATGATGTCATTGCCCAGCGTGAACTGCTCACCGTGGCGGAGGAACGAGCCCGCCGCGCAGTCGAGCAGCTGGGCATCGCGCGCGCCCGGGTAGTTTCGGGGGCGGCGGTTCAGACCGATTCACTCCAGTTGCTGCTCGAGCTTACGCGGGCCCAGGTGGATGAACTTGTTCAGCGCTCAGCGCTCACGATCGCCCGGCTTCAACTGGGACGGCGCGTGGGTCGGGACGGACCGGTGGATGCGGCCCCGCTGGACGCCGCTCCGTTTCGTGAGCTGCCGCTGTCGTTGAACAGCGCCGTGGCCGAAGCGACGAGAACCAGTCCGGCCCTGCTCGTGGCCCGGGCACAGCAGCGGCTGGCGGAAACGGCTTTCAAGTCCGAGCGTTCGACCTATTTGCCGCGACTTTCGCTGTTCGCAACCTGGCAGGGATTCGACGACGACCTGATCCCGAACGCTACGACCCGCAGGGTGCTCGGAGCGAGTGTGTCGCTTCCGTTGTTCGATGGAGGCGCCCGCGAACTGCGCGTGTTTCGAGCGAGTACTGCCCGTCGCGTAGCCGACGCCGCAGCCGCCGATGCGCAACGGGCAGCCGCTCGCGACGTGACGGAAGCTTACGAGATGCATACGACCGCTCGCGCGGCCGCGGATCTCGCCGAACGGGCCGTTTCCGTCGCAGACGAGAACCTGAGAGTGCAGACCGAGAGATACAGGTCTGGAGCGACGACGATCATCGACCTGATCACCGCGCAGGTGGACCTCGCAGAGGCGGAAGCCGGTCTCGTCCAGGCCCGGTTCGCGATCCGGTTGGCGCTTGCCGGCGTCGAGGCGATCCTGGGCCGGCGACTATTCTGATGTGAATGGAAACTGGAATCGAGGATGATATGCGGCGGATAGAGGGTCGAGGAAGTGTGGCCGGGCGGAATCCGTCCGCATTGGCGGCTGTATTCGTTGTCGGCCTGGCCGCCGCCTGCGGCGGCGCGAATGGTTCGACCGACGGATTCGGCGGTTCGCAACAGGCAATGACGGTCCGGGCGTCCGTCGCGAAGGCCGATACGGTGATTGACGAGCTGAGGGCCACGGGCCAGATCGAGGCCGTCCAGTCGATCGAATTGACGCCGGAGGTATCGGGCCGGCTCCAGCAGATCCTCATCCCCGAAGGCGCCACGGTCCAACGAGGCACGGCGCTGTTCAAGGTGGACGATGTGGAGCTGCAGGCCGAGGTTGACCGGCTCGAAGCCGAGATGGACCTGGCGACGCAGGCCCTGGAACGCACCCGTGATCTCCTGGCCGGCAACGCATCGTCGGAGTCGGAACTGGAGCAAGCGGAGGCGACGGCTCGCAGTACGCGCGCCCAGCTCGAACTCCAGCGGATCCGGCTGCGGCGCACGGTCGTTCGCGCCCCGTTTGCCGGAGAAGTGGGCGAACGATTCGTCAGCCTCGGCGATTATCTCACGACGTCGTCAGCGCTCACGACGTTGCAGACCGTAGACCCGACCCGCGCGAGTTTCGATGTGCCGGAGCGTTACGCCCAGGTTCTCGAGCCGGGCCAGACCGTGGTGTTCACCGTGGCTGCCATACCCGATCGGCGGTACACAGGTGTGGTAGACTTCGTGGATCCGCGCGTGCGTCTACCGGGCCGCACGATCATGGTGAAGGCCAGAGTCGAGAATGCGGACCGCAGCTTGAAGCCGGGAATGTTCATCGAGATCCGGCTGGCGACTGACGTTCGGCCGGAGGCGATAGTGATTCCGGAAGAGGCGGTGCTGTCGCTCCGGGGGTCCACGTTCGTCTGGACCATCACGCCGGAGAACACGGCGAGCCGTGTCGAGGTCGAATTGGGCGTGCGCCGGCCCGGCGAGGTCGAAATTGTCAGCGGCCTGACAGCCGGTCAGCGTATCGTAATAGGCGGCCAGGGGCTCCTGTTCCCCGGCGCAACCCTCATGATCATCGGTGAGGGCACTCAGCCGGGCATAGCGCCGGACGACGCAGCACCGGACGACGCTGCGCCGGACGAGTAGGACGGCGCCGCAGTCCGGATTCCCGCCATGCCGTAGTCGATGATCGCGTAGACGGACGCGATTCCCACCAGCACGATCGGCACCATTACCCAGGCCGGCGCGAAGATCAGCGTGAACAGCGCGATTACCTGCAGCGAAGTCGTGATCCGCCCGCCCATCCGGGAGTGAAACGGCACGGGCTGACCGGCAAGCTTGGAGATGATGAATACGCCGCCGGTAAAGATATCCCGCAGGATGAGGATCACGAAGCCCGCCCAGTCTACGTAGCCCGTCGGCAGGAACGACACGAGAGCGAAAAACACGAAGATGCGGTCGCAGAACGGGTCGAGCAGGGCCCCGACTTCCGTCTGGGTCCCGGTCAGTCGGGCAATCGCCCCGTCCAGCAGGTCGGTGGCCGCGCCTGCAGCCACGACAGCGGCCAGTATCATCGGGTCGTCCAGGGCGAGAAAGGTGACGCCCAGCGGGATACGCGTCAGCGATAGAAGGTTGGAGATAGTGAGAAAGCCGTGCTCTTCGTGGCTGGTCGGAGACGTGCTCATCCTCCGTTATCCAGGTAGTCGGCGACTGCGTCCCGGAACGGAAGGGGCTTGACGAAGAACACGCTCAGCAGCGGATTGTCGTCCGTACCCAGCACGCTTCCTGAAGTCAGGATTTCGAGTTGCTCGAGAGCGAACGGCGCTCGCAGATGAAACCATCGCGCGAAGGTGGCTGCCACGCGCGCGAGCTGTGTAGGCACAGTTAACGCGGGACGGTGCACACCGAGTGCGTCCGACACGATTCCCACCATTTCCCTGAACATGAGCCGTTCGGGTCCGGCAAGCTCGAATTGCCGCCCGTTCAGGTCGGCACGCTCCACACATTGGATCAGCGCATCGGTCATGTCTTCCACCGCGAGCGGTTGAACTTTGAATGTTCCTCCGCCAAGCATCGGGAAAGCCGGCCACGTTCTGAGCAGCCGCACGATCGTAGCTGTAAACCGATCTCCCGGACCATAGATCACCGAGGGGCGCAGGATGATGCCCGGCAGCGAGGACGCGACGACGGCGTTCTCCGCATCGAATTTCGTGCAGAAGTAATCGCTGCCTCCCGGGCGCGCTCCGAGAACGCTGACGTATACGAAGCGCTTCACACCAACACGCGCACCTTCCGCCAGCAGATGACGCGTTCCGGTCCCATGTACGCCCGCAAGGGTCTGGCCGCTGGACCGGGAGAACAGACCGGCGAGGTGCACGATGACATCGCACCCCTCGGCCAGTCCCTCGACCTGCTCGCCGAGCATGAGGTCGACTCTTCGCCAGTCGACCCCCGGCGCAGCTCGCCGACCGGGCCCTTCGGCATCAAAGTAGGTCGCTCTGACGAGGTGTCCCCGGGCTTCGAGCCGCGGCAGGAGGTGGCTACCGAGGAACCCATCGGCACCGGCCACCAGCACACGAATCGGGGGCGCTGACGCCAGTCGGACAGGCTGCGGGCGCTCCTCGGGTGCTACTCCGCTGCTTTCGCTGCGCCGGGACATCCGTGGGTCCATGCGATCGACGCTCCCGTGTGTCGGAAACGAGGAACTTGGTCTCCGTGACCGAGCCGGGCAACGGCAGGCTCAGACCGAGGCGTGCTCCTCGGCTTCCGGGAGTTCGTTCATCTCGTCCGCCCGGGTGACCTCGCCTCCGGCCCCGTCCAGGAAAACAAACTCCTGCACGATGACGTCCGTCGTGGGGACTGACTGGCCGTCCCGGTCGTAGGATCCGTACTCGAGGCGACCTTCCACATACAATCTGCTGCCACGCCGAACATAGCTCTCGACCGTCTCCGCAGCCGCGGCCCAGAAGGTCAGGCGATGCCAATCCGTCCGCTCCTGCAGCTCTCCGTTCACCCGAAAACGACGGTTCGTCGCGAGTGATAGATGGGCCACCACGGTACCGGATCCCGTGCGCTGGATGTCCGGGTCGGCTCCTGCATTTCCGACCAGAATCACTCGGTTCACCGATCTGCTCATATCAAACCTCCGCGTAAGAGTTGGCCCCGGCCCTGATGCCGGTGACTCGTACTTGTCTACGCGCAAGACGCTGATCGGGAACGGAGCTTGTGACACTTCGTCGATGGACGGAGGGCACTGGCCCCGGTATCGTTGAGCATGGACCTCAGGCGCCCGGACAGTTGGCGGGATGTCGTTCCCGGAATCCTCGTTCTGATCGTGGTAGTCCCGCTCGTCGCCGGAGTCTTTTTCGTGGATAGCTTGCGACGTGTTTTGATCGAGGGGCCGACGGTCATCGTGCTCGCGGAAGAGATCAAAGGCCTCGCGCCGGGGGCAAACGTGTGGGTCGCCGGTAAACCCGTTGGCCGCGTGCAATCGATCGCCTTCGTAGGCTCCGGTTCCTCGGATCCGGGACTCGTCGCGCTGCGTATCATCCTGCTCCGGCGCGCCGCACCGATGTTGCGAGCCGATGCCATGGTCCGGATCGGGCGATCCTCGTTGCTGTCGCCGCCCGTGGTCAAATTCCGCCCCGGATCGCCGGACGCACCGCCGTACGACTACGCCGATACACTCACCGTCACGCCCGGACCCGGCATCGAAACGTTTCGGGCCTTTGCCGACTCGGGTCGTGTGGCCGTTGCCGCATTGTCCGCCGAACTGGCGCGCCTCGAGATCGAGATGGCGACGGGCCGGGGAACCATTCCCCGGCTACGCCGCGATCCGGTGCTCGCGGGCAACCTGATCGCACTGGGCGATCGCGTGGCGTTCCTGAATGCGCGCCTGGCCGGAGCGAGCGGCTTCCGGCAACTCGCCGGAGATTCGGTGTTCCGGGAACGAACCGCACGCCTGGCCGAGTCGATCGACACGATGTCAAAGCAGGCGGCGGCGCGAGCGGTCGCTCTTGAGCCACTATCTCAAGTATTGGATGATATCAACGCACGAATCAGTCGTCTTGACAGTGAGTTGCGTACTGCCTCCGGTACGGTTGGCCGCCTCAAGTACGACGGCGAACTGCAACTCCAGTCGGAGCGCACGCGGGCCCAGCTGGACAGTCTGCAGCGAGAGATCGCCGCGCATCCATTCCGCTCGCTTCACTTCCGACTGTTCTAAGCAGGTCGCTGGAGCCGAGCCCTCGGCGACCTGCTAACGCCGTGGCGGCGGCAGTTTGGCTTCGAGGACGAAATTCACCTTTTCCGACCGTTTGCCGCGACGTTGACGCGTGACGACGATGATCGACTCGACGATGTCGTCCGGGTCCTCGATCGACACTCGAAAGCGCGCGGAGCCGTCTACGGATCGAATGTCGGTACGTACCACGCGGCCCGGTGTCGTTTCCGCCCGGCGGTTCGGATTGCGAAACACCGTGAGGCTCGATCGTCGCCGGCCGGCCGCCAGCGGGCGCGAAATCTTTACGCGGCTCAGCCAGTCGGGCTGGTAGCCGATATTCCAGAGCACGCCGTGCTGATCCGTTCCGCGTGCTTCGCGGTTGTGTCTGGACATCTCGTCTCCCGTTTATCTGTGGGAACCCATCGAGGCCGGCCAACGTATGGAAGCAAGACCCGCCCCGCGATCTTGACCGCCAATGTCGGATCGGGTATCCTGTCGGGGCCAACCCATTTTCCACTCTGCAAGTTGTGAATTTCTGCACGACTGACCCCGCTCGCCGGTGGCAGGTTGAACTACGGAGCTACCTCTCGTGGACATCGCCGAACTGAAAGCCAAATCCGTGACCGAGTTGCACGACATGGCCTCGGAATTGAGCATCACCAATTTTTCGGGAATGCGGACACAGGACTTGATATTCCGCATCGAGCAGAGCCTGCTCGACTCCGACGTCGTACTTCGTGGGGAAGGCGTCCTCGAAATTCTCCCCGAGGGTTACGGTTTCATGCGCAGTCAGGACTGGAACTACCTGTACGGTCCCGACGACATCTACGTCTCACCGTCGCAGATCAAGCGCTTCGACCTCCGCACCGGTGATACGATTCTCGGGCAGGTGCGCCCCCCCAAGGAGAGCGAGCGCTACCTCGCCCTGCTCAAGGTGGAGGAGGTCAATAGCGACGATCCGGAAGCCGCCAAACATCGGATCGCGTTTGACAACCTGCGTCCCCGTTATCCGGAAGATCGACTTCAACTCGAGGTCGCCAGCGGTGACGTATCGATGCGCGTCCTCGACATGATGTCTCCGGTCGGCAAGGGACAGCGGATGTTGATCGTCTCTCCGCCGAAGGCCGGCAAGACGATCATCCTCCAGAAGATGGCCAACGCGATTCGTGAGAATTCGCCGGACGTCCACGTGATCGTCCTGCTCATCGACGAGCGGCCGGAAGAAGTCACGGATATGGAAGAGAACGTCGACGCGGAGATTATCTCTTCGACATTCGACGAACCGGCCGACCGCCACACGCAGGTCGCCGAGATGGTGCTCGAAAAGGCCAAGCGCCTGGTGGAATACAAGCGGGACGTGGTCATCCTGCTCGACTCGATCACGCGCCTGGCTCGTGCCTACAACACCACCGTGCCGCATTCCGGAAAGATCCTGTCCGGCGGCGTCGACGCGAATGCCCTGCACAAGCCGAAACGGTTCTTCGGGGCGGCCCGCAACATCGAAGAGGGCGGCAGCTTGACGATCATCGCGACTGCACTCGTCGAGACGGGCAGCCGCATGGACGAGGTGATTTTCGAAGAGTTCAAGGGCACGGGCAACAGTGAGGTATTGCTCGACCGCCAAATCGCCGACAAGCGCATCTACCCCGCGATCGACGTGAACCGCACGAGCACGCGGCGCGAGGAATTGCTGCTCGGCGAGAACGAACTCAACCGGATGTATCTGCTGCGCAACTTCCTTGCTGACATGGCGCCGGCGGAGGCGATCTCGTTCCTGCTCGAACGGCTGCGGCGCACCAGCACTAACGAGGAGTTCCTCGACTCGATGAAGGCAGGTGAGTAAGACGGCGGACCCTGTAGACGCCCGGACCACCGAAGCTCTGGCCGGCGCCGGATTGGCCGACATGCGTCCGGCGTATCGGGTGCTTCTGCGCCGCTTGAAGGAAGGCGATCCCGAGGCGTTCTCGGATGCGACCGCTCGCTATGGCAAGGTTCTCGTGCCGGCGATCGCCGGCGGGAAAGATCCGATCGTGGCCTGGGTCGAGTATGGCGTTTGGATCGCGCGGCGCTTGATGCCGGGCCGCCTGGTACAGCTCGACGCCACCGGCCTGGCCGTCGATGTGTCCGGCGATCCGGCAGCCGGCGCAGACCGGGTCCTGCTCTACCTTCCCGACGCTGAAACGGAGGCCGCGATTCCCATTGCCCGGCCTGTTGAGCCCTCTCCCGCCCAACGGAGTGCCCTGCAACTGCTCGTCCGCTGAAATCCGGCCTTGCTCCTGCCGCGTCGGTACCGCGAATATGCAGGTTCGAATGAGGACGAATTCATACAGGAGCAGCGCACCGTGACCCACCCCGGCCCCAGGAACGAGCGGATCGTTCCCCGGCTGATCGAAGAGGAGCTTCGCGACGCGTTCATCGATTACTCGATGAGTGTGATCGTGCAACGCGCACTTCCCGACGCGAGGGACGGCCTCAAGCCCGTGCACCGACGGATTCTCTATGCCATGTACGAGCAAGGCCTGCTGCCCGAACGCGCCCACAGGAAGAGCGCGACCGTCGTCGGAGACGTACTGGGCAAGTACCATCCGCATGGTGACAGCGCCGTGTACGACACGCTCGTTCGCATGGTGCAGACATTCTCGCTGCGCTACCCGCTGATCGAAGGTCAGGGAAACTTCGGCTCCATCGATGGGGACAGCGCGGCGGCCTACCGGTACACCGAAGCCCGGCTCGCTCCGATCGCGATCGAACTACTGGCAGACCTGGACCAGGACACGGTCGAATTCGCCCCCAACTTCGATGGCCGCAGCGAGGAGCCCACGTCCCTGCCGGCGCGGCTTCCGAATCTTCTGCTGAATGGCTCCGACGGGATCGCGGTCGGGATGGCGACGAAGATCCCACCTCACAATTTACGCGAACTCGTCGCGGCGACCCGGCACCTCGTCGATCATCCGGACTGCGAAATCGATGACTTGATTGAGTTCGTAGAGGGACCCGACTTCCCCACCGGCGGCTACATTTTCGGGTACGAGGGAATCGGCGACGCCTATCGAACCGGCCGTGGACTCATCGAGGTGCGGGCCCGCATGCACATCGAGGAAGGCAGTTACGGAAAGCGATCGCTCGTGGTGACCGAGATTCCCTACCAGGTCAACAAGTCGCGAATCATCGAGCAGATCACGAAGGCCGTGCGCAGCGGCCGGATCTCGGCGATCACGGATCTTCGCGACGAATCCGACCGCGATGGCTTGCGTCTCGTCATTGAGCTGAAGCGGGACGCCGATGTCCACAAGCTGCTCAAGACTCTGTTTCTCAAGACCCAACTCAAGACCACCTACGGCGTGATCATGCTGGCGCTCGTGGACGGCCGTCCCGTGCAACTCGATCTCAAGCAGGCGCTTTCCGAATTCGTCGATCATCGGCTCAGCGTGATCCGGCGACGTGCGGCATTCGAGATGGAGCGGTCGGAAGACAGGGTCCACGTGCTTGAGGGACTGCTGACGGCCCTGGAGAATATCGAACAGGTCATCGAGTTGATCCGCAACTCCACGTCCCCCGCCGTCGCGGCGGACCGGTTGTGCCTGGAGTTGGGCCTGACGCAACGACAGGCGGAGGCCATCCTGGCGATGCGGCTCGCACGCCTCACACAGCTGGAGAGCCGCAAACTCGCCACGGAGCGGGAGTCACTCACGCTGCGGATCGGCGAGCTTCGTGAACTCGTCGAGCGAGACGACGCACGGCGACACCTGCTCGACGAAGAGTTGACGGATCTCGCGGTCAGGTACGGAGACGAGAGACGCACCGTCATTCTCGACGAAAACCGGCCGTATCCGCTTCCGTCCGGTGGAGACGCCGGCTCTTCGCTCATCCTGCTGTCGCGTCTTGGTTACGTGAAGGCGCAGCCCGTTCGCGGAGGAGCCGGTGAAGGCATGGCAGGCGCCGCGGCGATGACCGGACGCAACGGCGACTTCGTGACCCGGGCGTTCGTGGCCCGTTCCGAGACTGAACTTCTTGTGTTCACGGCGGCGGGACTCGTGAAGAGCATCGACGTGGCAGACCTCCCTGTCGGAACTCGTTCTGCACGAGGCAAGCCCCTCGCGGATCTGGTGGGCCTGGACCCCCCGGACGCGATCGTGGCGGTGCATCCCGTGCCCGACACGACCGACGAACGGTTCGTCCTCACAATCAGCCGACAGGGCCAGGTCAAGCGAACTTCGCTGGCGGAATTCAGCAACGTGCGGGGGACAGGAATTCGAGCAGCGGGACTCGCCGACGACGATCGCCTGCTGGAGGTCCGGTTGACTGATGGCACGGCGGACGTGGTACTCGCCACCAGGCACGGACAGATGATTCGGTTTGATGAATCGGAGATCCGTCCGATGGGTCGATCGGCGCGCGGCGTGAAAGGGATCGAACTCGCATCGGACGACACGATTGTCGGATGCGTGTGCCCGCACAGAGACGCTGACCTGTTTCTCGTCACCTCGGCGGGCCATGCCAAGCGTCTGCCGCTCACGGAGCTGCGCCGTCAGGGCCGGGCCGGAAAAGGCCTCTCGGTGCTTCCCGATCGGAGGCGGGCCGGGGACCTGGTCGGTGTTCTCAGCGTCGACGGCGATCGG
>CBDUXS010000008.1:0-18810 GCA_965371255.1 uncultured bacterium | reverse complement strand
CATCGAGCGTGAGTCGCAGAAAGGGATCGTGATCGGCAAGGGCGGTCGCACGGTGAAGCGCATTGGCGTTCGATCCCGTCAGAGTATCGAAGCGTTCATCGAGTCACGGGTCTATCTCGAACTCAGGGTCAAGGTCTTGTCGAACTGGCGCAAGAATCCGGGCAAGCTTAAGCTCCTCGGGTATGCCGTCCCGCATCATTGAACCGCAAACTTCCGGGTGACGACGCATGAGCCTTGACCCTGTCTTGCTTGAGATTCTCGTTTGTCCGAAGTGTCGGGGTACGCTCGAGTACCGCGAATCGGAAGCCGAGTTGCGTTGCGCCGCTTGTCGGGTGGCTTATCGGATCGAAGATGACATTCCCATCATGCTGATTGATGAATCCAAGTCCTACTGAATTCCGGCGTGCAATCCGGCCGCTCGTCTGTTTCCTTGCCCTGGTGTTTCCGGGTTCCGCCTCGGCTCAGAGCAGCGAAATCTCGGACCAGTCGTCGGATGTCGAGGCCGCTCCGTTTCTTCTCATCCCGCTTGGAGCCCGAAACATAGGCCTGGGCGGCGCCATGGCGGGTGCGCGCGGAGACGTCGAGGGCACGCTTTGGAATCCGGCGTCCATCGCGGCCATCGACGAGTGGGCGGTGTTCTTTCATGGCTCGAACGACTTTGGCACATCGACGAACGCGGCGGGTGGCGTGTTCGGATGGAACGACATGCGAGTAGGAATTTCGATCCTGGCGCTGGACCTCGGCACGATCGAGGGCCGGGATGAATTCAATCAGCCGATTGGTAATGTGGAAGTCGATAACACCGTTGCAATACTGACGATAGCCAAGACTATCTCAGGCGTGATCGAGGTAGGCGGAAGTTACAAATTCATTCGGATCGGCGGGTCTTGTCCGGGCTGCGGTGGGGCGGAGCCCGATGCCACCGGGCATGCGTTCGATGCGGCCGTCATCGTACGGCCGCCGGGAACGGACAGGCTTCACCTCGGATTGGTCGTGTCGAACATCGGACCGGATGTCGCTTTTAGCTCTGGCGGGCAGAAAGACGCGCTGCCATCCAGAATCAGGTTGGGTGCCGAAGCCGAGTTGCTTCGCGGCAGCGAGTCCAGACCCGTGGACCTCGTGGTGCGGGCAGACGTCCGGCAGGTGCTGACCGAATTCGATGATCTCGACGTATTCGCGGGTGTCGAAGTTGGGTATGCACACCTGGCGTACCTGCGAGCCGGGTATGCGTCGGGCGGGGAGGGCCGAACCGGTCCATCGTTGGGAGTCGGCATCCGCCACAGTGGGTTCGTGCTGGATTTGGGAAGAACCTTCGACGATTTCTCTGATTTCGACACAGACAGTCCCTTCCAGGTTTCGGTAGCCTATCAACCCTGACGCAGGTCCCGTTGCTGGTTCGCGCGTCCTCGCCTACCTCACGGACGATGCCCGGCGACCGATGCGGGCCCGTGAGATGGCCCGGGCGCTCGATGTTTCGAAGGACGAGTACCGGGCATTCCGCCGCCTATTGGATTCACTGGAAACGGACGGGGCGATCGTCCGCCAGAGTCAGGGTCGGTATGCCATTCCCGAGCAGTTCGATCTCCTGGCGGGGACACTCCAGACTACACGGGCGGGAGACGGTTTCGTAATCCCGAACGAGGCGGGTCGGGAGGACGTATTCGTGCCCGGTCGGCAATTGGCTACGGCGGTGGACGGCGATCGCGTGCTCGTGCGGATCGAGCGACGTCCACCCGGTCGGAACCCCGCCGGCCGAATTGTCCGGGTCATCGAGCGGGCCTGGTCGCGCGTCGCCGGCGTCTACCACAAGAAACAGGGATACGGCTACGTCGTAGCCCAGGAGCCGGCTCTTCCCGGCGATCTGTTCATTCCGGACGAGCACGCCGGAGATGCGTCCGACGGCGACATGGTTGTCGCTACGATCGAGAGCTGGGGAGAACACGAACCGTCTCCCGTCGGCCGAGTGGAGCAAGTCCTCGGGCGACCGGGCGAGGCAGGGGTCGATGTGCTCGCGATTCTTATCGGGCACCAGTTGCCGCTCGATTTTCCGGACGGAGTCGAGTCCGAAGCGGATAAGGTAGCGCGCCGCGGTATCCGCCCGGAGGATCTGCATGGCAGGGAGGATCTGAGAGACCGCCTCGTGGTCACCATCGACCCTGAGGACGCCCGTGATCACGACGATGCGGTCTCGGTTCAGCGACTCGACAGCGGAGACTATGAGGTCGGTGTCCACATTGCCGATGTCTCGTGGTACGTGAAGCCGGGTAGCGCCATCGACCGCGAAGCGTGGGAACGGGCGACCAGCGTCTACCTCGTCGGCCGAGTCGTTCCGATGCTGCCCGAGTCGCTCTCCGGGGGACTCTGCTCCCTCGTGCCACATGAGGACCGTCTCGCCGTGTCTGCCCTGTTTATCATTTCTCCGAACGGCACGGTGCGGGAATCACGCTTCGCGCGAACCGTGATTCGGAGCTCGGCGCGACTGTCCTACGAAGAGGCTCACGGCCGGCTCGAGGCCGATGAGTCGGACGACGAACTCGGCGCATCGCTGAGAATCCTGTCGGGCATCTGCCAGGCCCTTCGCGAGCAACGCCGAGACCGTGGAGCCATCGACTTTGCGATCCCGGAGGCCGTGGTCGAACTTGACGACGACGGCCGGCCGGCGGCGATCCGTGCGCGTCCAAGGCTGGAGACGCACAGGATGGTCGAAGACCTGATGATCCTGACCAACGAGACGGTCGCGCGACTCGGAGAGCAACAGGACCTGGCATTTCTGTTCCGGATCCACGAACCCCCGTCTGAGGATCGACTGGATGCATTGCGGCGTTTGGCGGGCGTGTTTGGTGCCACACTACCCGCCCGGGGCATCCGGCCTCGCGACCTGGCCCGTCTCGTAGCCTCCATGGCCGGAAAGCCGCAGGAGTTCCTCGTATCTACGGTAGCTCTTCGCAGCATGAAGCAGGCGCGATACTCGGTCCGTAACGTGGGGCACTTCGGACTCGGATCCGATGCATATCTCCACTTCACGTCGCCGATCCGGCGTTATGCGGACCTGGTCGTTCACCGGCAGCTCGTCCGGTGGCTCAACGGGAAGCGCGGACGGGCAAAGGATTTCAACCTGGATGCCCTCGAGCGGACGGCGCGCCATGCGTCCGAACGCGAACGAACCGCCGAGGCGGCGGAGCGGGATTCCGTGGAGCTGAAGAAGATCGAATACATGCTCCGACATCTCGGCGATGAATTCGAGGGGACGATCAGCGGCGTTACGGGATTTGGCCTGTTCGTGCTGCTGGAAGGCGTTCTCGTCGAGGGCCTCGTCCGCATCAGCTCGCTGGTAGACGATTACTATCACTATGATGAGACATCCTGGTCGCTTACCGGGCGGCGAACGAAGCGCAGGTTCCGGTTGGGCGATCGCGTAGTTGTTCAGCTGGCGCGCGTTGATCCGGAGTCCCGTGAAATCGACCTTGGTCTCGTGTCGGGGCCGCTTGACCCGACCGGTGGGTCGGACTAGACTCGCGCTGAGACGTGGGTCCTTCGCCTGACGCGGGGGACCCGCTTTTGCACAACACGATTCACCGGCACCGGCAGGCGCCGACCATCCGAGCCGCGGAGTGACCATGCCAATTTCCGAAGCGAGCATCGCGCAGCTGCGTGCTCATTCGCAGCGCCTTGAAGAACTTCGGGGGTTTCTTTGACATCGATATCAAGCTTGAGGAGTTGGTGTCGCTCGAAGATCGCATGGCCCAGCCGGGTTTCTGGGACCACCAGGAGGATGCGCGGCAGGTCATAGACAGGTCCCGGGCACTCAAAGTCTGGACGGAGCCCTGGAGTGCGTTGCTCGCCCGAATCGCCGAGCTCGACGAACTGCGGGAGTTGCTCACCGATGCCGACGACGAGGAGCTGGCGTCCGAGTTCGTGGGTGAGACCAAGCGCATCGGTCGTGACCTCGATCAGCTCGAAGTACGCAACATGTTGCGCGGCCCGGACGCGCATCGTGACGCCCTCCTGACAGTTCATCCTGGCGCAGGCGGTACCGAGTCTCAGGACTGGGCCGAGATGTTGGTCAGGATGTACACGCGCTACGCTGACCGGCGCGGCTGGACGGTGGAAGTGCTCGAGGCGCAGGCCGGGGAAGAGGCCGGGTTGAAGTCTGCCAGTCTCGAGATCCGTGGAGACAACGCCTACGGATACCTGGGCGCGGAAAACGGTATTCACCGACTCGTCCGCATCTCACCGTTCGATGCGCAGGGTAGACGTCACACGTCTTTTGCTTCCGTGTTCATCTATCCGGTGGTCGATGACGACATCGAGATCGAGATTGACGAGTCAGACCTCCGTATCGATACCTATCGGGCTTCCGGCGCGGGCGGGCAGCACGTGAACAAGACGGACTCCGCCGTACGAATTACCCATGAACCCACCGGTATCGTCGTGGCCTGTCAGCAGGAGCGAAGCCAGCACAAGAACAAAGCGAAAGCCATGAAGATGCTCAAGGCCGCCCTGTACCAGCGGGCGCTCGAGGAAAAGGATGCCGAGCGCCAGAAGCTGGAGGATACCAAGTCGGATATCGCATTTGGCAACCAGATTCGCTCCTACGTGCTCCAGCCCTATACGATGGTTAAGGATCATCGCACCGACATCGAGGTCGGCAACGCGAGCGGAGTCCTTGACGGAAACATTGATCCGTTCATCGAGGGGTTTCTGCGACGGAAGGGAGGGAAGAAGCGGTGAGTTCTGCGGATCACGATTACCGCGACGGTCTCCCGATCCGGGACTGGTACGCTTCGGACGACCGACCCAAGCCGATTCGGGACAGGTACGCGAAGCTGGAAGCCCTCCGCGAGCTGGGTGTCGAACCGTTTGCTTACTCGTACTCGCCGACACACGAATTGGCGGCGGCGCTGGCCGCATTTGACGAACACGCGGTCGAACAGGCGCGCGTCCGGGTGGCAGGGCGGATGATTTCGCTGCGGGATATGGGCAAGAGTGCCTTCGCCCACCTCGGCGACCACACGGGCCGTCTGCAGATTTATTGCAAGCGCGACCGGATGGAAGATTTGGATTCGCAAGTCTTCGGACTTCTGGATCTTGGCGACTGGATAGGAGTCGATGGGCCTCTGTTCCGCACACGTACGGGCGAGGTGACTGTCGAGGTCGAACGACTCGAGTTGCTCAGCAAGACGCTTCGTCCGCTGCCGCTCGGCAAGACCGAAGTGCTGGAAGATGGCACGGAAGTCGTTCACAGCGGATTCGCCGATGTGGAGATGCGCTACCGGCAACGGTACGCTGATCTTGCGACCAACGAGGGGGTCCGGGGCGTGTTCACTGCACGGGCTGACATTGTCCGGGCTCTGCGCCGGGTTCTGGACGACGACGGTTATCTGGAAGTCGAGACGCCGATTCTGCAGCCGATGTATGGGGGTGCGTTCGCCCGGCCATTTACCACGCACCACAACACGCTCGACCGAATGCTGTATCTGCGAATCGCGGATGAGCTCTATCTCAAGCGCCTGATCGTTGGAACCCTGAATCGGGTGTACGAGATCGGCAAAGTATTCCGAAACGAGGGCCTGGACCGGACGCACAATCCGGAGTTTACGATGCTGGAACTATACCGGGCTTATGCGGATTATGAGGACATGATGACAACCGCCGAGCGGTTGGTCATCGCCGCCGCCGAGGCGGTACTCGATGGACTGATCGTGGAGTGGAACGGCCGCACCATCGATCTTGCCACTCCCTGGGAGCGGGTCTCGTTTCTCGACGCGCTGGAGCGGTTCGCAGGCGTAGAGGCGACGTCCGCGTCGCTGCAGGACCTGCGGGGAGCATTGCCGGAGGGGACTGACGATACGAATGAGCTCAGCCGCAGTCAGCTGCTCGACGAGTTGTTCTCAGCACACGTCGAATCGAATCTCGTGAATCCGACGATCGTGTTCGATTACCCCATCGAGATGAGTCCCCTGGCAAAGCCGAAGCGCGGGAACCCCGAACTGGCCGAGCGGTTCGAGGTGTTCGTGGGTGGCACCGAATTGATCAATGCGTTCAGTGAGTTGAACGACCCCATCGATCAGTGGGAGCGTTTCGCCGCTCAGGCCGGCACTCGCGCGGCCGGCGATAGTTCAGCTCAGGGGATCGATGTCGACTATGTCCGAGCTCTCGAGTACGGCCTGCCGCCGACCGGCGGACTAGGACTCGGCGTGGACCGCCTCGTGATGCTTCTCACGGGTCAGCCGGCCATCCGGGACGTGTTGCTCTATCCGGTTATGCGTGATGTCGACGACTAGCGAGCCCTCGGAAAGGTCGCGCCGCGTTCTTCACTGGCGAATCGCCCGTCGATATCTCTCCAGTCGGCGTGGAAGAGGATTCCTGTCGCTCATCACGTTGATCGCGATTGGCGGCGTTGCAGTCGGCGTGATGGCGCTCATCGTGGTCATCGGAGTCATGTCGGGTTTGCAGGTGGATCTGCGCGAGAAGATCCTCGGAGCGAATGCCCACGGCATCGTGCTGGAGCGAAGCACGGTGGGGCGAATGGAGTCGTGGCGCTCCGTCCTCAACGCGGTTGGGGAGGATCCGGATGTCGTCGCTGCCGCGCCATTCATCTACACGGAAGTCGGTCTCAACCCACCGGGTGGATCGTACGGTGAAGGTGCCGTGTTGCGCGGCCTTCCTTCCGACGAGGCGTCGCTGGCGGTTACGGAGATTGACGAGCACCTGATTTCGGGACGGATGCCGTTCGGTGACTCGGAATCGGGGCGGCCGGGAATCATACTCGGTGTGAGCCTGGCTGATCGCCTCGGCCTTTTTCCGGGCGAACCGGTCACGGTAGTCGCATTCCAGGGAGCCGAGCTGACGCCGACCGGCATTCAGCCCCAAATGCGCCTGTTTGAGGTGACCGGGATCTTCGAGACCGGACTCTACCAGTACGACACGAAATTCTCCTACATCGATCTTGCCGAGGCCCAGTCGCTTCTAAGAATGGAGGGAACCGTTACCGGGATCGAATTCAATGTCGCGGACCCGTGGCGGTCCGGTGAGGTATCGGAACGGATCAGCGGGGAGCTGGGTTTCGGCTATCGCGTGGAGGACTGGCAGCGCCAGAATTCGAGCCTGTTTTCGGCCCTGAAGCTGGAGAAATTTGCGATGGGCATCATCCTGCTTCTCATCGTTCTCGTCGCATCGTTCAATATCGTATCCACGCTCATCATGGTCGTTCGGGACAAGGTTCGCGAGATCGGGATTCTCCGCACCATGGGTCTCCGCGGCAATGACATTACACGGATCTTCGTGCTCCAGGGGGTCGTGATCGGACTGGTCGGAACCTGCCTGGGGACGGCAGGTGGACTGGCTGCTGCGTGGGCGCTGGACAAGTATGAATTCATCACGTTGCCGGGAGACGTTTACTTCATCGACCGGCTCCCCGTGAGCATCAATCCCCGCGATGTTTCCGTCATCATCGTTGCGTCGGTGCTGATCTCGTTCCTCGCGACGCTGTATCCAGCCCGCCAGGCCGCGGCATACTTGCCCGTAGAGGCAATTCGCCATGACTGACTCCGGCGGCGTCGCTCCGATCGTCGCCGAACGCCTTGAGCGAATTTTCCCGGGTGCGACGGGCCAGGACATCCGGGTATTGCGAGGCCTCGACCTCACGGTCCAACCCGGCGAAACCATTGCCGTAATCGGCCCGAGCGGAACGGGCAAGTCGACGCTACTTCACCTTCTCGGTGGACTCGATAGTCCCACGGCTGGTCGGATTTCGCTGGCGGGGCACGACCTGGCGGCGCTGGCAGATGCGGAACTGGCCGCTCTCCGAAATCGGTTCGTAGGATTCGTGTTTCAGTTTCATCACCTGCTACGCGACTTCACGGCGCTTGAGAACGTCATGATGCCGTTGCTCATCGCCGGAGAGTCGGAGCGCAGGGCCAGGGACCGGGCACTCGACCTGCTGAACCAGGTGGGACTTGGCGAACGGCTCCAGCACCGACCGTCAAAGTTGTCAGGAGGCGAGCAACAACGGGTTGCCGCCGTTAGGGCTCTCGCCCTGGAACCGCCCGTCTTGCTGGCGGATGAGCCGTCCGGTAATCTGGACATCGAGACCAGCGAGCGACTCCACGAGGTGCTGTTCGAACTCGTGCAGAATCATGGAACGGCGCTGGTGGTGGTAACGCACAACCCATCGCTCGCACGAAAGACCGACCGAATTCTTGATCTGCGAGGCGGCGTGTTGCGTCCCGTTGATCGGTCCATTCTTCCAGACCCGCGCCAAGACTGAATACGATGGAGTGTCAGGACTGCGGTCTACGAGACGCGAATCTCCAGGTGACGACGATCGTAGACGGTGAGATGCGAACGCTCCACCTGTGTGGCGAATGCGCCTCGAAGAGAGGAGTGCCGCCAGAGTTGCCCGCCGCCCCGCTGGCTGATTTTCTTGCCCAACTGGGCCCCGATCTGCCTGGAACCGCAGAGTACACCGAGCCGTGTCCGTACTGCGGGATCACTGAATCGGAGTTTCGCCATACCGGTCGGCTGGGTTGTTCACAGTGTTACGTGCATTTCGAGCCCCAACTCCGCGGGCTCCTGCGGCGCCTGCACGGCTCCCCTCAGCATGTGGGCAAACTGTACATGAGCGTCGGTTCCGAGGCAGGCGATCGTGTGGCACAGTTGTCCGTAATGCGGGGGAGATTGAAGCGAGCCGTCGAAACTGAAGACTTTGAACTGGCAGCCGAGCTCCGCGACCGCATTCATCTGGCCGAGAAGTCCGAATGATTCGGAACGGCGGAGACCTCGGGTCTCACGGTCTGGGGTGGGCATTCGGTGACGGTTCCGAGGCGGAGATCGTCGTATCAACCCGGGTGCGGTTGGCGCGCAATCTCCAGGGATATCCGTTCCCTGCACGATCGTCGGAGGAGGATCGGGCCCGGGTACTGGAGACGGTCCGTGCCGCTCTCGACGCGTTGACCGCGGTCCCGGACATCGACATCTGGGAGATAGACGACCTCGACGAGCGGCAACGTGACCTTCTGCTCGAGCGACGTGTGGTGAGCCGCGAACTGATTCAGTCTGCATCGGAAGGTCCGTCGCACTCCGCGCTGGCGTTGTGGTCCGACGAGACGGTCGGGATCATGGTCAACGAAGAAGATCACCTGCGCATACAGTCGCTCACCGGCGGTTTCGGGCTTGACGAGACGTGGGGATCGGTGGATCGACTTGACGAGCGGATGGGGGAGTTGCTGGCCTTTGCATTTCATCACGAATACGGGTTCCTGACTGCGTGTCCCACGAACGTTGGTACGGGCCTTCGAGCCTCGGTGCTGGTCCACCTGCCGGGTCTGGTGCTGACGAAGGAAATCCACAAGGTTCTGGAGAGCATTGGACAGGTCGGGCTGACATATCGCGGTTTGCACGGGGAAGGCTCTGATGTGATCGGAAACCTGTTTCAGATATCGAACCAGACGACGCTGGGAAAACAGGAGGAGGACCTGGTTGGCAACCTCACGAGGGTGGTTTCCAAGGTCGTAGATTACGAGCGTAGCGCCCGGGCGATGATGTTACGGGACGCGCGGGGTGAACTCGAGGACAAGGTAGGCCGGGCATACGGAATTCTGCGGCACGCGCGTAGCCTGTCCGCCGAAGAAATGATGAACCTCCTTTCGGCCCTGCGTTTCGGATTGTCGCTGAAACTTCTCAAAACTCCCAGGGTACAGACGCTCAACGAGATCCTGGTGTTCGGGCAAGCTGGCCACCTGGCGTATGCAGCCGGCGGGTCTCTCGGAGAGGCCGAAACGGATGCGGCGCGCTCCGCCTATGTCCGGACCCGTCTCGAGGCTGACGAGAGTTGACTGGGCGCAGTTTTTCAACAGGCTTTTAGATGAATTACAACTTCACGGATCGCGTTCGGAAAGTGCTGGCGATGGCCCGCGAGGAAGCGGTACGTCTGCAGCATGACTACGTGGGAACCGAACACATCCTGCTTGGCCTGATCAGAGAGGGCGATGGTGTCGCGGCGGAAGTGCTTCGGAACCTGGCGGCAGACCTCGATGATCTCCTGCGGCTTGTCGAAGACAATATCCGGCCGGGCAAGTCCAGCACGCCGATCGGTGAGCTCCCGTATACAACCCGGGCGAAAAAGGTTCTTGAGTACGCGATGGCGGAAGCCCGTGAGTTGAACCACAGTTACGTGGGCACCGAACATCTGCTGCTTGGCCTGCTGCGGGAGGAGAAGGGGCTTGCTGCGAAGGTTCTGGGCCAGTTAGGTATTGGAATCGAAGAAGCCCGGGCGGAAATGCTCAAGCTGCTCGGAACCGATATGCCCTCGCCAGAGAACCTTGGCGATGTGCCGCCCGGTGCATCCAAGGCGGACTCCAAGTCCAAGACCCCGGCGCTCGACCATTTTTGCCGGGACCTGACGGAACTGGCACGCGAGGGCCGTCTGGATCCAACCATCGGCCGGGCTTCAGAGATCGAGCGCGTGATGGAAGTTCTATCCCGCCGCAAGAAGAACAACCCGGTGCTGATCGGTGAACCCGGTGTTGGAAAGACGGCGATCGTCGAAGGGCTGGCGCAGAAGATTGAGCGGGCTGACGTGCCCGAGAGCCTGAAGAATCATCGTTTGCTCGCCCTGGACATGGCGGCCGTGATCGCGGGCACCAAGTACCGCGGGCAGTTCGAGGAGCGCCTGAAAGCCATCGTCAACGAGATATCCGAGACGGACGGGATCATCCTGTTTATCGATGAACTGCACACGCTTGTGGGAGCCGGTGCTGCCGAAGGTGCGATCGACGCGTCCAACATGTTGAAGCCTGCGCTGGCCCGTGGCGAACTGCAGTGCGTCGGCGCCTCGACGCTGAACGAGTATCGGAAGCACATCGAAAAAGACGGGGCTCTCGAGCGACGATTCCAGACGGTGATCGTGGAGCCCCCCAGTGTCGACGAGACGATCGAAATTCTCAAAGGTCTTCGGAGGCATTACGAGGATCACCACAATGTTGTGATTCCCGACGATTCTCTGGTCGCGGCAGCAAAACTGGCGGACCGCTACATCACGGATCGATTTCTCCCCGACAAGGCGATCGACGTCGTCGATGAGGCTGGGGCACGATCCCGACTGGGGGCCCAGGTCCCGCCGCCGGAAGTCCAGCAACTGCGCGATGACCTGGAGGCGATGAGTCGGGAGAAGGACGAGGCGATTCGCGACCAGGACTTCGAGGCCGCAGCTCAACTCCGGGACAGGGAGAAGGAGCTGCAGGCGGAAATCAAGCGCACGCAGGAGGAATGGGAACGAGAGCAGAAGGATCACCGCCTGATTCTGGACGTGGAGGCCATCTCGTTCATCGTATCGCGCTGGACCGGCATCCCGGTCAGTCGTCTGCGCGAAGAGGAAACCGAGCGCCTCCTGCGCATGGAAGAAGAGCTGCACGAAAGTATCGTGGGGCAAGAGGAAGCGATCGAGGCGCTCAGCCGGGCGATTCGCCGAACACGGGCGGGACTCAAAGATCCGAATCGTCCGATCGGCAGTTTCGTCTTCTGCGGACCCACCGGGGTAGGCAAGACGGAACTGGCCCGCAAGTTAGCCCGCTTCCTGTTCGCGGATGAGGGAGCGCTGATTCGGGTGGATATGTCGGAATACATGGAGAAATTCTCCGTGAGTCGGCTGATCGGGGCACCCCCCGGCTACGTGGGCTACGAAGACAGCGGGGCGCTGACCAAGGCCGTGAGGCAGCGACCCTACAGCGTGGTATTGCTCGACGAGATCGAGAAGGCGCACCCCGACGTGTTCAACATCCTGCTTCAGGTGCTTGACGAAGGGCGACTTACCGACAACTACGGCCGGGTGATCGACTTCGCCAATACTGTTCTGATCATGACGTCAAACGTCGGCGCACGGGACATTGTCTCTTCCAAGTCTCTCGGCTTTACGCCCGAGGAACCTGGCTTCAACTATGCGAAGATGGCCGAACGCGTGAACGACGAGATCGAGCGCACGTTCACGCCGGAGTTCTTGAATCGGCTGGATGAAGTGATCGTGTTTCACCCGCTGTCCAAGGAGCAAATCGGACAGATCGTCCATATCATGCTCCGGGATGTTCAGACGCGTCTTGCGGACGAGCAACTCTCACTCCGCATGGACCCTGCCGCCATCGAATTTCTCGTAGAGCGCGGCTATGATACCAAGTTCGGGGCGCGACCGTTGAAGCGGACAATCCAGCGTTATCTGGAGGATGCGTTGTCCGAGAAGATATTGATGGCGGAGTTTGCCTCCGGTGACGAAATTGCCGTGGAGCTGGCCTCCGATTCGGAGTCGCTGATCTTCAGTGCCGTGACGCCGACATCAGCCCCATGACGGCGTACACGCATAAGCGGGCTCTAGCGGCCCTCGCCATGCTTTCCTTGGCGGGGGTTTCGCCGTTGGGGGCCCAGCAGGCGACGTTGTACCAGGTCAAGGTCGACAGCATCGTGGTGTCCGGCGTTGATCGATACTCTCCGGCAAGCGTGCGTCGGATCGCTCGCTTGCGAGTCGGCGATATCGTCAATGGACCGGACATCCAACAGGCGATTCAGCGTCTGTTCGCTACGGGAGAATTTGCTGACATTGAAGTCAGCGTTACGCCGGATACGCCGGCGGTATTCTTCATCCGCGTGGTCGAGCGTCCACTCGTAGGCCAGTACAGATTTGAAGGCCTGGAGCATGCGAACGCAGGTGCCATTCGAGACTCCGCCGGACTCATAGGCGGTACCGCACTCGACCCTTCCCGTATTGCGCGCGCGCGAGTGCTGATCCGTTCGAAGCTGGCGAATGCGGGCTTCCCACAGGCCTCGGTGGATACGGCAATGACGCCCGATCCGACGGGTCTCGACCAATTCGATGTCGTGTTCCGGGTTGACGAGGGTCCGCGACTTGCCCTGGTCAGAGTGGAATTCGTGGGCAACGAAGCGCTGTCCACGAGCGACCTCCAGGGCACCATGTCGACCGTCGAAGAGGGATTCTTCTGGTTCCGCCCCGGTGAGTTGCACGAGGACGAATACCGCAGGGATCTTTCCGAGCGGATTCCAGCCTATTACGGCAGCAAGGGATATATCGACCTGGTGGTTCTCGGCGACACCATCGTGGTCGACCGGCGTACCGGAAAAGGACGCATCGAGATTCGTGTCGACGAGGGCGAACGTTATCGACTGCGGAGTATTCAGATCGATGGTAATCACCGTTTTCCTGCGTCGCAGTTGAGGGCATATTTCAAACCGGCCCGAGACGGCAGACTCGACGAGAACGGTCAGCCTGTTGGCGAGTTGCGACCGTTTGACCTGGGTGGTTTCGAAGAGGCCACCCAGAACATCAACGACCTGTATCGTGATGCGGGCTATCTGCGGGCCCGGGTGATCCCTGACATTAAAAGAAACCCCGCGGACAGCGTTCATGCGTTCCCGACGGTAGACGTGAGCTGGTTCATAACCGAGGGCCCGCCCGCCTATATTCGCTCTGTTCAAATCGTCGGAAACGACTTCACGCATGACCGGGTCATTCGAAAGATCCTGCTAACCCTGCCTGGGGACATCTACTCTCAACAGTTGCTGATCTCGAGCATCCGGAATATCCAGTCTCTCGGATTCTTCGAGACGCTCCCGCCGGACGAAGCAATCGAAATCAATCCGCGCGAAGACGGAGACATCGACATCGTCTACCGGGTTAAGGAACGACAGACTGGGAACATCAATTTCGGACTCAGCGCTGCGGGGGTGACAGGCCTCGCCGGTTTTATCGGCTACGATCAGCCTAACCTGTTCGGGCAGGCTAAGAACGGACATTTTCGGTGGTTATTTGGCCGTAATTCGCAGGACATTGAGATCAGCTATACCGACCCCGAGTTCTTTGCGCCGAGGACGAGCATGTCGATCGGTCTGCAAAGTTCCCGAGATCGGTTTCAGACGTTCAACCTCGGCGACCGGCGACAGACCGGCGGATTCACCGAGGTCGGCTTCCCGATTTTTGACCTCCGCTCCACGCGGTTCTTCGTGGGCTATTCGCTGTTCAACGACAGGATCAGTGACCTCGAATCATTCGGTATCCGACCGGGTCAGGAAACGACGCTGACACAGGGGACACGAAGCACAGTCTCCTTCCGCCTTGTGCGTGATACGCGCAGCGGAGGGTTGTTCCCGACGTCAGGCAATCGGAACTCGGTTTCAGCGCGTTTCACGGGGGGATTCCTGGGTGGCGACGGAGATTACGGGAAGTTTGACTTCAACAGCGAGTGGTTCGCGCCGGTGGGCCAGATAGGAGGCGGACCCACGAGCGTTCCCATTGAACTCGTTCTCGGAGTGTCGTTCCGCGCCGGGCTCGTGATGGGCGACAACCCGTTCTTCGTGGAGCGGTTTTTCGGTGGCGGTACGCAGGTTGGTCAGCAGGTGCGGGGCTACGAGGAAGCCACGATTACGCCGAACGGTCATATTCCGCGAAGCGCGCCAGTGGGCAGCATCGACCGGGTAGGAGAGTCATTCTTCACGACGACCGCCCAATTCGGAATCAAGCTGACAGACAGCATTTTCATGAGCAGTTTTATCGATGGTGGAAATATCTGGAAATCCGCGGCGGAATTCAATCCAACGGACCTTCTGGTTGGAGCAGGCTTTGGAGCCAGTCTCGTGACCCCGTTCGGTCCGATCGGGCTGGACTACGCCTACGGGTTTGACCGACGAGACGTGCTCGGCCGGCCAGATCCGGGCTGGCAGTTGCACTTCCGCTTCGGCCGGGTATTCTGAGCGTCGTCAATTACACTGACGACTGCGGCCAAATGGCAGCTTAATTAACGGAAATTCACAGGAGTTCATGCGTATGTCGTATCTCCGACACATCGGTGGGACCGCAGCGGTCCTTCTATTTTCTGTAGCGCCGGTCCTGGGCCAGGATGGCCCTCCCGCGGGCACGACGTTCGTCTACCTCAACTCGGCGGACATCATCCAGTCGACGCCTGGATCCGTGGAAGCACAGCGGACATTCGAGCGAGAGATCGCGGACATGCGGACGGAACTGCAAACGCAGGCTACCGCCGTCGACTCCCTGTTGCGCGACTATCAGCGGCAGGAAGCCCTGTTGAGCCCGCAGGCCAAGGAACAGAAGCAGGGCGAGATCCGGAGCTTGCAGTCGCAGCTGGAGCAGCGACGCGTGGAGATGGAAACGCAAGCCGGCCAACGGCAACAGGATCTCCTTCGTCCCATACTCGAGCGGGTCAGTGGGGTTATCGAGTCCATCCGTGCAGAACGGGAGTACGCGATGGTGTTTGACATATCCACCGAGGGAGTCGTGGCGGCAGATCCCTCGCTGGACATCACGGACCTCGTAAAGACTCGGCTCGGCGCTGTGGAAAGTACGACTGCCGCCGATCAGCCGTAGCTTCTAGTCGGAGTGCCGGATGACATACAGCGTGCAGGAACTTGCGGAAAGCGTTTCGGGGCAGGTCGAAGGCGACCCTACCAGGGTCGTGCATGGCCTGGCCCCGGTGGCGTCCGCAGGACCTGAGCAGCTGACATACGTCGTCGGCTCCAGATACCTGCCCTATCTGGCCGATACGCGGGCGGCGGCCGTGCTCGTTCCACGGGATCTCGAAGTTCCACCGAATGGCAAGACGCTCATTCGGGTGGACAGCCCCGAACTCGCGTTTTCGACACTACTCGAGATCTTCCATCCTCAGCGCATCCCCGTGGTCGGTGTACACCCTACGGCCGTTCTTGGCCGAGGAGTGACACTGGGAGTTGGGATCAGTATCGGACCGTATGCGGTCGTCGAGGACGACGCCCAAATCGGTGCCGACTCTTCTATCGGTGCCCACTCCTACATCGGGTACGGAGTGAGGATCGGGACCAACACGCGGATCGACTCGGACTGTTCGGTGCTTGAGGGAGCCGTCATCGGGGACCATGTGCGCCTGCATTGCGGCACTCGCATTTCATCCGATGGATTCGGTTATACCACCGGCCCGGAGGGTCCGGTAAAGATGCAGCAGATAGGCGGGTGCGTCATCGAGGACCATGTAGAGGTTGGAGCGAACTCCACGATCGACCGTGGCTCGCTGGGCGACACGGTGGTCGGAGCCGGGACCAAGATCGACAACCTCGTCCACATCGGACACAATTGCCTCATCGGCAGGAACTGCTACATCGTCGCCCAGGTCGGGCTGGCGGGGAGCACGGTGCTCGGCGACGGGGTGAGACTCGGTGGGCAGGTGGGTGTGGCGGGCCATCTGACGATCGGCGAGGGCGCAGCGATCGGGGCCGGCAGTGCCACGATGTCGGACATTCCTGCAGGCGAGACCTGGAGCGGCCGGCCGGCTCGGCGTCATCGAGATTGGTTGCGCGCCTCTTCGACGTTCTACAAGCTTCCCGATATTCTCCGGCGCCTCTCGTCGCTGGAGCGGGCGGCAGAGAACACCGACGGCGAGAGCGCATGACCCAGGACCAATCCGGCCCGACTCCCGAGCTTCAACAGACACTCGCCTCCGAGTTTTCACTCGAAGGCCGTGGACTCCACACTGGGGAGCCGGCGCGCGTAACCGTGATGCCGGCACCCGAAGGCACGGGAATCGTCTTCCACCGGGTCGACCTCGAGGGGCAGCGCACGATCGACGCGGATGTGTCGCTCGTGAGCGGAGTGGATTGGCAGACGGTGATTGGAACGGGCGAGTGCGTAGTCCGTACCGTCGAGCACCTGCTGGCTGCGGTCGCCGCCCACCGACTGGATAATCTCGAGATTCACCTCGACGGTCCGGAACCTCCCGCCCTGGATGGCAGCGCCTCCCGCTGGTGTGAAGCAATCCGCAACGCCGGAATTCGGCTCCAGGAGTCACCGGCCAGAGAGCTGGTCGTGCATGAAATCATCACAATCGACGAGGGGGCCTCCCGCTACGTCGTGGTTCCGGCGGATGAGTATCGCGTCAGCGCGAGGATCGTATTCGATCATTCGGCGATCGGCGAGCAATATGCAGGAGCCACGGTAAGTCCGGCCTCGTTCACCGAGATGCTGGCTCCGGCACGGACGTTCGGTCTCGAGAGTTGGGCAGAATCGCTGCGGGCTCGCGGACTCGCCCGTGGGTCGACTCCAGACAACACGATCATCCTTCCCGACGGAATGCTGGGTCCACCGGAGAATTTGAGATTTCCGGACGAGTTCGTGCGACACAAGCTGCTGGACATGGTTGGGGACCTTGCGCTTGTCGGAGCCCGTTTACGGGCCCACGTCATCGCCGAGCGCCCGGGGCACCGGGGAAACGTAGCGGTCGCACGCCGGCTGCAGCACATGCTGAGCCGACCGACCGACGGGACTCCGGCGCTCGATATCGGCGCGATCATCGATCATCTACCGCACCGGTATCCGTTCCTGCTGGTAGATCGCGTGCTCGAAATCGAGCCCGAAAAGCGCATACTGGCCATCAAGAACGTCACGATCAACGAGCCATTTTTCCAGGGTCACTTTCCGGGACACCCGATCATGCCCGGCGTCCTGATCGTCGAGGCCATGGCCCAGGCCGGTGGGCTTCTGCTGCTCAACCTGCTCAGTTCCTCGACCCAGGTGGTGTACTTTCTGGGGCTCGACGATGTCCGATTCCGCCGTCCCGTGCTTCCCGGCGACCAACTGGAATTAGAAGTCGAAATCACTCAGATGCGCAGCAACGTATTCAAGATGCGCGGTGTGTCCCGTGTCGGTGGCGAGGTCGTCGCCGAGGGTAATATGATGGCCCGGTTCATCGATCGATGACTGCAACGACCGAGGCTGCGGCGCCAATGATTCATCCGACCGCGCTGATCGACCCGAACGCCCGCATCGCCTCGTCGGCGGTCATTGGCCCGTACTCGATCATCGGACCCGAGGTGGACATCGGTGCACGCGCAGAGATTGCGTCCCACGTTCTCGTGCACCGGGACACCCGCATTGGAGACGGCTGCCGCATACACCATGGAGCAGCACTCGGGACCGATCCACAGGATCTAAAATACCGTGGGGAACCGTCACGGTTGGAGGTGGGACCCGAGACGGTAATCCGTGAATACTCCACAGTGAATCGGGGTACGGGAGAAGGCGGGGTCACGAGGATCGGAAGCGACTGCCTGCTCATGGCGTACTCGCACGTAGCCCACGACTGTGAGTTGGGCGAAGGAGTGATTCTTGCGAACAGCGTCAACCTGGCCGGTCATGTCCAGATCGGAGATCGCGCCACTATCGGGGGAATCGTCGGCATTCATCAGTTCGTTCGGATCGGGCAACATGCGTTCGTCGGCGCCTGCAGCAAGCTGGCGCAAGACATCCCTCCATTCGTTCTCGTGGACGGGAATCCGTGCCGACCCCATGGTTTGAACGTCATAGGGCTGAAACGCGTAGGATTTGACCGGGACACGATTCGTGCCCTCCGTCGGGCCTATCGGATCGTATTCGAGTCCGATAACCACATTGGAAAGGCCCTGGGTGAGATCGAAAGCTGGACCGACCTGATTCCCGAAGTCGCGCAGTTCGTCGAATTCATTCGGACGACGGAGCGCGGTATCGTTTCGTGAGCGGGTGATGAGCGAGGTGCGGATCGGCGTCGCCGGCGTAGGCAGGCTTGGCGCCGTTCATGCTCGAATACTCGACGAGATCGACGGCGTCCGCTTGACAGGCGTTTTCGATCGGGTGCCTGACCGGGCAAGGGAAGTGGCGGACCAGCATGGCTGCGTCGCGTTCCCGTCCGCGGACGAGCTCTGGGCGGCGAGCGATGCCGTGATCGTGGCCGTACCGACATCCAGTCACCACGAGGTCGCCGTCGCGGCCCTGGGTGCAGGTTGTCACGTTCT
>CBDUXS010000007.1:0-19483 GCA_965371255.1 uncultured bacterium | reverse complement strand
GACGGGTTGGGAATCGTTCCCATCGTAGGTGAGCCCCCGCGGGCGATCGAGGCCTATGGTCCGGACCGCGTATTCGTCCAGATCATCCTGGACGGCGAGTCCGATCCGGGAGACGACGCTCGCCTGGCGGCACTCGAACAAGCGGGTCACCCTGCAATTCGGATTCGGCTGCCGGATCTCGCTTCTGTCGGCGCGGAGTTGTACCGCTGGGAGGTGGCCGTCGCGGTGGCGGCGGCCGTGCTCGGAGTGAACCCGTTCGATGAGCCCGATGTGGCTGACGCCAAGGGACGGGCGCAGCAGCAACTCGCCGCACTCTGCGATGGTCGACAGGCTCCACCTGTCGATCCGGTGGCCGCGGAAGGCGGTTTGGAGCTCTATCTGTCCGGCCATTCCGAAATCACATCCAACGGAATCGGCGACCGGATCAGGCACTGGGTCGATGCGACGTCGGCCGAAGACTATGTGGCGGTCCTCGCCTACTTCGGTTCATCGGAGGAGCGGGATCGGCTGACTTTCCAGCTGCGTCAGATTCTGGGTCGAAGGGCCGGCGCGGCGACGACCTTCGGATACGGCCCGCGGTATCTCCATTCTACCGGACAACTGCACAAGGGAGGCCTCCCGGGGGGCTCGTTCCTCCTGTTGACGGCTGACGAGACCGAGGACATCGAGATCCCCGGTCAGGCGTACGGATTGGCGCAACTCCGCTTCGCGCAGGCGACTGGTGACGAAGAAGCGTTGCGTGAAAGGGGACGGCGGGTAGCGCGCTTGAACCTCGGGTGGTACGTGGAACGAGGTCTCCAGACACTGGCGGAGTTGCTGTCGGAAGACGGCTCGGATGACAGCTTCACCACCGCCGACCAGGTCGGCCAGGCCGTTGATCGCTGACACCAATGCGATTCGGGCCGACTTCCCCGCTCTCGAGCGGCGCGAGGCCGGCCAACAAGTCGCCTACTTCGACGCCCCGGGCGGCACGCAAGTTCCACGCGTCGTAGCAGACGCGATCGCAGACCACCTGCTCGCCCACAATGCAAATGCTGGCTGGGCATTTCCGACGAGCGCGGAGACGACACGGGTGATGGAGGCGGCTCGGAGTGCAGCCGCTGATTTCGTCGGCGGCGATCCCGGCGGTGTAGTATTCGGACCCAACATGACCAGTCTCACGTTCCAGTTCGCCACGGCATTTGGCCAGACGCTGCGCGACGGGGACGAGATCGTGGTCACGCGGCTCGACCACCGGGCGAATATCGACCCGTGGGCAGTGGTTGCCGCGGAATGGGGGGCGACGATCCGGGTCGTCCCGTTCCGACCCGAAGACGGATCCCTCGACTGGTCCGCGTTCGAAGCGGCTGTCGGACCGCGCACGCGATTGATCGCCCTGGGTGCCGCCGCGAATTCAATCGGAACGATCAACGACGTGTGCCGCGCGGCAGAGATTGCAAAGAAAGTTGGCGCTCTGCTGTTCGTTGACGCCGTACACTCTGCTGCCCACGTACGAACCGACATGACCGCCTGGGGATGCGATGTGGTCGTGTGCTCTCCATACAAGTTTTACGGGCCTCACGCAGGAATCTTGTGCGCCCGCCCGGAGGTCTTGAGTTCGTTGAAAGCCCTGAAAATAGGCCCGGCTCCCGACGGCGATCCGGCACGCTGGGAATCCGGGACCCCTGCCTTCGAGGCACTGGCCGGTACGACTGCGGCGATTGACTGGCTGGCCTGTCTGGCACCGCCTGACACAGGGTCCCGTGTAGAGCGGCTTCAAGCGGCGTTCGGGGAGTTGCACGAACGTGGCGATGGCCTGGCCGGCAGGCTGTGGGAGGGTCTTTCGAGTCTTCCCGGCATTCGAACTCTCGGGCCACCTCCCGGCCGCCCGCGAACACCGACCGTGGCCTTTGTCGCCGACACGATCTCGTCGGCCGATCTGGCGTTTCGGCTCGCCACGGAACACGGCGTATTCTTGTCGCACGGGGACTTTTACGCCCCTGATTCGGTGCAGGACCTGGCCATTGTCGACCCTACCGGCCTGATTCGCGCCGGCTGCGCCTGCTACACGACTCAGGATGAGGTGGATCGACTCGTAGCCGGCGTTGGAGAGGTCATCCGCTCCTGAGATCCGGGCGTAAACGGCATTCGAAGCCTCAGGCCGTAAACGCCCGCTTCACGCGCTCCCAGAACCCCGGTTCCTCCGAATCCGGTACGGGCGGTTCCCGTTCGACTTCAGCGAGCCGTTCGATGGCCTCCCGTTCCTCACGTGACAGATTCGTCGGCGTCCACACGAGCACCCTGACAATCTGATCACCGCGGCCCGAGCCGCGCAGTCGCGGCATGCCACGCTCCCTCAACCGCAGTGCCTGGCTGCTCTGGATGCCGGCGGGGATCTCCAGCATCGCCTGCCCATCGGTGATCGTGGGGATCTCGAGCCGGGTACCGAGAGCCGCCTGGCTCATGGTAATGGCCAGGGTATACACGAGATCGTCGCCGGACCGCCGGAAACGCGGATCTTCGAGTACCTCGACGAGAACCAGGATGTCCCCCCGCGGTCCACCAGCCATGCCGGCGTGGCCTCGCCCCGACAGCTTCAAGTAGTCGTCGGTCGAGACGCCGGCTGGCACGTCCAGTTTTACGACCCTGTCGTTGCGGACACGACCGTCGCCCCGGCAGTCGGTGCACCGCTCGGAAACAGTCTCACCGGCACCTCCACATGCCGGACAGGGACGCACACTGACGAATTGCCCCAGCATGGAACGCTGGACCTGCCTGACCTCACCGGCCCCGGCACACGTACCGCAGCGCTCGATGCGGGCTCCTGGCTCCGCCCCTGACCCCGAGCATCGGTCGCAGGGATCGAGGATCTTCACGCGGGCCGTGCGCTCTATGCCTCGAGCCGCCTCTTCCAGACTCAGTTTGACGCGTATTTTCAGGTCGCTGCCACGACGAGACCTTCCGGTTCCGCCTCGCCGACCACCGAACATGTCGCCAAGTCCGCCGAACTCGCGCATGAACACTTCGAACGCATCGGTGAAATCAAACCCGCCGTAGCCCGCACCTGAGGCCGGGCCCCGTTTGACGCCCGCCTCGCCGAACCGATCGTACAGGGATCGCTTCTCCGGGTCGCGAAGCACCTCGTAGGCCTGCGTGACTTCCTTGAACCTGTCTTCGGCATCTGCGTCGCTGTTGCGGTCCGGATGGTACCGCATGGCCAGCTTGCGATAGGCCTTTTTTATGTCCTCCGTGTCGACATCACGTGCGACGCCGAGCAACTGATAATAATCTGTCATGTCTCGAATGCGGTTAGGTACGCGTCAGACGCGACACGAGCGAAGAAGTGCAATCGACCAGCGCTACGACCTTGTCATAGGGCATGCGCGTCGGACCGATTACACCAACTACGCCTTCCACGTGTCCAACCTCGTAGGTTGCGGTAATGATGGTGAGTTCGGCGAATTCCGGCTCGCCGTGCTCTGTTCCAATCGTGATCTGCGGACCCCGCACCAGGGCCCGACCACCGAGGACGGAAGCGAGCAAGTCCCGACGTTCGGTCAATTCTACGAGCCGGCGGAGTCGATCGCCCGAGGTGAATTCAGGCTGGCCGGCCACGACGGCCATGCTCCCCAGGTGCAAGTCGTCGTTTTTCGACGCCCATTCGAAAATATCGGGTCCCGATTGCACGAAAATATTCATGAGTTCGGTAGCCGACTCGTCAGTCAACTGAATGTCTCGTAATCGCTCAGACAGCGTCCGATGAATGTCCCGCAAGGTACTCCCGGCCAACCTCTCGTTGAGCACGGTGGCGACCGCCCGAAGTGACGTAGCCGGCAGGGCGGTCGGAATATCCACGTACACCGTCCGCACTACGCCGGATTCGAGCGTCAGGACGAGCAATGCTTTCTCGGAATCGATCGGCACCAGGTCGAGGCGCAGCAGGACGGCTGCGGCAAGGATGGGTCCGATCGACAAGCCCAATTCACCCGTCAACAGACCCAGCACCTTGGCCGCCCGCCGCACCAATACCTCGAGTTCGGAGCCTCCCGTTGTGTCGCCGACCAATTCGCGGTGGATTTCCGCCTCCTGTGAGCGCGAAAGATCCCGCCGATCCATGAGGCTGTCGACGTAGTACCGATACGCCAGATCTGTCGGCATGCGGCCAGCGGAAGTGTGTGGATGGGTGAGCAGGCCCTTCGCTTCCAGGTCCGACATCGTATTACGCACCGTGGCCGGTGACACGTCCAGGTCGAATTGCTGGACGAGTCTCCGCGAACCCGCAGGCTCTGCTGTGTGGATATACGATTCCACGACGGCTTGCAGGACCGTTCGCTCCCTGTCTGTCAGGGGACTGAGACTCAACCGTTCCTCCCGGTTTCAATCGACTGCCGGCTGTCCGACCAGCCGGCAACCTCTGCCGCGATCGCGTCCAACCGCATCCAGCCCGCGGGCGTAAGCTGCAGGCGTTCACCGTCATCGAGCCAGCCGGCGTCACGCCAGGCGTCCAGCCGCTCGTCGGCGGCCGCACCACCCGCGTCCTCGGATCCGAGACCCCGGTTCGTCCGGAGATTCAGCCAGATCCGCTCGAGACGGAGCTGATCGGCATCGAGTCGCTCCCGCCCTTCACGCAATGATTTTCCACGGGCCGCAGCCTGTCGATACCGGTTCCAGCCAAACACGTTCCAGACCCGCTCGCCAGACAGATAACTATGGGCGGACGGACCGATGCCAAGGTACTCCGACCCGTCCCAGTATAGCCAGTTATGCTCTGACTCCTGTCCCGGCCTGGCAAAGTTCGACACTTCATAGTGCTCGAAACCAGCTGCAATGAGCGTGCCCGATGCCAGCAGATACTCTTCGGCATACCGTTCATCCCCCGGCATTCGGATCCGCCCGAGGTCGACCCAGCGACCCAGCGGCGTCCGAGGCTCGGCCGTGAGGCCATAGGCGCTGATGTGCGTCGCGCCGAGATCCACGGCCCGTCCCAGATCCTTAAGCCAGTCACGGCGCACGCTCGTCGGAAGACCGAAAATCAGATCGACGTTCAGCCGCTCAAACCCCGCATCGCGGGCTGTCAGGATCGCGCGCTCAGCTTCCTTCGGACCGTGCAGGCGTCCGAGCCATTCCAGAGCCTCCGCCTGAAACGACTGAACGCCGAGGCTCAGACGGTTGATGCCCAGCCCGCGCCATGCCGTCGCCAGGCCAGGGCTGAAGCTGTTCGGGTTCGCTTCCGCGGTCAGCTCGACGGTTTCGGGATCCCATTTGAATCTCGTCCGGAGCAAGGCCAGGAGTGCCGACATGCCCTGCTCACCGAGCAATGAGGGGGTGCCACCGCCGATGAACAGCGTGTCGATGGGCAGCCGAAGTCTCTCGTCATCCGCGGCGAACCATTGTTCCAGGTCAACCGCCAGTGCGCGCAGGTATGCCTTGATCGGCAGTTGATGGGCGCGGGCCACCGAGAAATCACAATAATGGCAGCGCTTCGCGCAGAATGGCACGTGAACATAGACACCCCGGGGGCTCAGGCCAGCCCGGCGATTCACGTAACGCGCTCGAACGTGGTTCCGGGTCCCGCACGCACATGTCCATATGCTTCCAGGCGGCCAAGTGACGCGGCGACCCGACCGGGATCATCCACCAGCCCGGCCAACTCATCCAGGCAAGCCGGTCCGTCAGCCAGCCGGTCGAAGATCGCCGCAGCTACGCGGTCCGAAGCGATCGGGTCATCATCGAGATTCGGTTCCGCACCGTGCCGTGAAGGCGTCGTCCACTCGAGCGCCTCAATGACGTCCTCGGCACAAGTCACCAGGCTCGCTCCGTCCTTCAAGAGCGAATGGCAACCCTTGCTAGCCGGCAGGTCGACAGGACCTGGGCAGGCCAGCACCTCGACCCCGATATCCAATGCGTGAGCAGCCGTAATTCGAGCGCCGCTCCTGTCTCCGGCCTGGACGACGAGCACCGCGTCGCATAAACCCGCCACGATGCGGTTGCGTTGCGGAAACCGATGCGCCTCCGGACGCTCGGATGGGGCAAACTCGGTAAGCAGGACGCCGCGTGAGCGAAGGTCGGCATACAGCGAGCGATTGAGGCGAGGGTACTCATGATTCAGTCCCGAACCGAGTACGGCCAGCGTCTCGCCGTCCACAGCCAGGGCGCCTCGATGTGCCTCCGCGTCGATTCCCCGGGCCAGTCCGCTGACCACTCGAATCCCCCAGGATGCGAGTTCGGCAGCTATTCGATGCGCGAGTCGGCGAGCGGCAAACGTCGCGGCTCGTGTGCCGACGATCGCTACGGCGCGCGGAGCAGCGATCGGGAGCGGTCCGTGGGCCCACAGTACGGTAGGTGGATCGTGAAGCCGCAGAAGCTGAGCGGGATATCCGGGACCCCGATAACTCAGCATCCGGGAATGCTCCGGAAGCTGCCGTTGGGCCCGTTCGGCGAGCCGGAGCACTCGGTCAGCTGCCGGTTCGCTGCTCTCCGAGCAGGCGATCGTCTGTCGCACTTTCGGGGGCACTTCCGGTGAATCCGACGCCCGATTCAAGGCCGCCACGGCCGAGCCGTGCCGATCAATCAACCGACGAACGGTGGCTGGTCCGAGTCCGTGGATCTCGGACAGGGCCAGCGCGGCACCGATCTCCTTTGATACGGGGAAGGAACCCCGCGTCAGGGCTTCCATTCGTCCAGTTCAGGAAACAAGTCGTCGTCGCCTCGCTCGCTGAGCTTTGTCTCCTCGACTCGACGCCACATTGCCTCGCAAAGTTCCGTGAGCCCCTCGCGGGCGACCGAGGAAACAGCCAGCGTTGCCCAGGCCAAGGGTGCCTGCACCGACTCCGTGATATCTGGCCGATCTTCGGGGGGGAGCAGGTCGGTCTTGGTTATCACGAGGCAGTGCGCAAGCAGGGCGAGCGCCGGGTCATGGGCCAGCAATTCTTCGCGCAGCGTATCGTATGCGAGCTGCATGTCGGGCGCGTCCACGGGCACCATGAGCGCCAGCGTGCGCGTGCGCTCAATGTGGCGAAGGAACTGACCTCCCAGCCCTTTGCCCTCGGATGCTCCCTCGATGATTCCGGGGATGTCCGCGATCACCAGGGTGCGGCCGTCAGTCAGAGGCACAACCCCGAGATTCGGCGTGAGAGTCGTGAATGGGTAGTCGGCCACCTTTGGTCGCGCAGCGGAAACCGCGGCAAGCAAAGTAGACTTGCCGGCATTGGGCTCTCCGACGAGGCCCACTTCCGCGATCAGTTTGAGTTCGAATTCGATCCGCCGCTCCTCGCCCCACTGCCCCGGTTCCCACTCTCGCGGCGCCCGGTGTGTGGGCGTGGCGTACGACGCGTTCCCGCGTCCACCGCGTCCGCCCCGAGCAACCACGAGCCGGTCACCGGAATCCAGCAGCTCTCCAAGACGCTCGCCGGTGTCGGCATCCCTGACGATCGTTCCCGGCGGAACCGGCAGGACGAGATCCTCTCCGTCGGCGCCGGTCCGATTGCTTCCCTCGCCATGCCCCGCACGTCCGGCCGCGTAATTCTCTCGATAGCTGTAGTCGAGCAGCGTATCGAGTTGAGGATCCGCCACCAGAACGACATCACCACCGCGACCGCCGTTACCACCCGAGGGCCCGCCTCGCGGGACTCCCTTCTCGCGCCGGAAAGCCAAGGCCCCGGCACCCCCCGCCCCGCCCTTCACGCGGATCCGAGCGAGATCAATGAACATGCTGTTCTCCGCGGCCGCCGCTCTGCACGAGATCCCATACATCCCGCAGGCGGGCCGATTCGGATGGTCCGACTCGTGACAGTCCGATTTCAAGAGCCCTGATGATCCAGTCTACCGGTGCACCAGCCAACATCGCTCCACGGAGGTGTGAATACAGCTGCTCTTCCCATGCTCCGGCGGTGAGCAGACCCACGATGCAGAGCTCCCGCTGCATCAGATCGAGCCCCGGCCGGCCCAATACCTTCCCATACCCCTCCATCACCATCCAGCGATCGAGCGCAGGGTGAATGGTCGCAATATTGGCGCGAAGCTTCTCGTAGGCCGAACCGTACACGACACGGCACACGACCTCTCCGCGGGCCTCCCATTCGTCGGGGCGCAGCGGCAGGGCAAGCGGGTCCGAATCGACCGGCTGTTTTCCCACGATGCGTCGCCAGATCCGGGCAGCGGTCAGCGCGGCCGGGAACCCGGCGAACAGGTATGTCTGGAGGATGGCTTCCTCGACTGCGGCCTGATGATCGTTCGCTGAGGCAAGGTTCTCCAGGTCAGCTTGCACGGATTCCCAATCGGAAACGGCGATCGCTGCCGAGACGCCTACCAGCGTCTCGAGCCAGATCGGAAACTCCGGCTCGCCGCTGACGCTGTCATCTGACATCACGACCCCCCGACACGATCGGTTGCTCGCGCTGGACGCGCCCGAATCTCTCCGACCACGTCGTCCCGACTGCTCAAGATCGCAACTTCGGCCATCGTCTGAAGCGCCTCCCTCTCCGATCGGGTCAAGAGACCGGCAACCGTCAGCACCTCGATGGCTGCTGGTCCGACGGCCCTGCGCGCTCCGTCCGCCACCTTGAGGGCCAGGCCCCACCCGGCCTCCGTGCCCGCGATGCACAACACGCCTTCCGCTCCTTCCTTCGCCAGAACGCGTCCGGACATTGCATGCATGAACTGGAGCGGCTCTCGACCGCGAGACGATGTATGCTCAGGGAAACGCGTCATCGCATCGACAACGGAGGCTGCCGCTGTTCCCGGGTTCGTGGCGCGATCCGCCAGGCGAGCATACGCCATCGCCATCTCAGCCAGCGGTGCGAGAGGCGTCGGCACACCACATCCGTCCGTGGCCCACTCCAGCGACTCCGGATCTCTGTCAATCCACTCCGGCAACATCTGCCGTACCCGCGCCTGAACCGGGTGCTCATATCGCCAGTAGCCGTCGGTGGCCCATCCATGATGCTGGGCAAGGGCAAGCATCGAGGCGTGTTTGCCCGAGCAGTTGTTGTGAAGACGACCGGGTTGAACGCCCGAGCAGCGCAGCTGGTCGGCCGAATCGGAATCGTACGGCCTGTGGGGACCGCAATGTAGAGCCTCGGCATCCTGACCGATCGCAGTCAGTATCCGATCCACTCGAGCGATATGGGTCGGCGTTCCACCATGGGAGGCACACATGATCGCCAGTTCTTCCGGGCCAAGGCCGAACGCTTGATCGACGCCGTCCGAAACGATGGCGAGCGCCTGGAATGGCTTGAGCGCCGAGCGCCAGAAGGCGGCCGCCTGTGGATGACCAAACGTCAGGTCACGGTCGCCGGACGCGTATCGCACGGCTGCGCACACGCGGTGCCGCGACTCCACGAGGCCGCCGCGTAGTACTTCGATGGTGATTTCCGGGTAGTGCAGAGGATCCTCCGTAAGCTGGTTCGCGGGCATCCGGTCAGACGCCCCCAGAGTATACGCAGGTATCCCCGGCGGACAGTGCGCGCCGAGTCCTCAGGCGCTGTTCAGCTCCCGTCGCCGAACCAGCCGGGACGATGCATTCGCGACCCGCCGGGCCGAGGTTTCGAGCCCGCCCAGCACGTCGTCCACGCTCCGCGTTGAAATCGGAATCAGATCAGGCGTATCCTCGGGCGCCCGTCCGGCGGCGGCGTGGAGGTCGAGCCACTGATCAAATCGATCACTCAGCCGAACGATGCCGTAGAATCGGCGGCCCGGCGAACCGTCTCGGCGCAGGAAGTCCAGCAACGCCGCGCCAAGAGCCACCTGGGCGAGCGTAAAATCTTTGAGTCCGTCGACAACCAGTTTGAACTGGAATTCGAGTACGTCACGAAGCACCGTGCCCCAGCCCACCTCGCGATCCGATTCATTTTCGCTTCGTATCCGATTCATATCTCATTTCCTGACAACCACTTTCGTCCCACGTCGCGATGACATGTCCAACCGTGTCAACCGCACGAAGCCGCTCCCTCTGTTGTGCTGTTTTCTCTACGGCAGATGTCGACTGTCAGTTTCAGATCTCCGCTTCCTTTACTCGGCCCTGGCAAACGTCGCGGAATTCCGCGCCAAACGGATGGACTACCGCCTTGCGGGCTCCGGATCATGCGTTCATAATGGGATCAGTGACGAGGTATCCACCGTTTTTTCTCGTTCCAGAGGAGAGTAGCGTGACGAAACAGGAATTTGCGGAGAAGCTGGCGGGCCAGACAGACATTTCCAAGGCGAAGGCCATGGAAGTGATCGACGCCGTCTTTTCCACCAAGCCGGGTCATGGCATCATTGCGGTGGAGCTCGACGGTGGTCGCGACATTACGATCACGGGCTTCGGTACTTTTAAGACACGTCGGACGAAAGCTCGCATGGGTCGGAATCCGCAGACGGGTGCGACGATCCATATCGCGGCTCGCAACAGCGTATCGTTCCGAGCGGGCAAGGGCCTGAAGGATCGCGTTCGCGACTAGAGTCGAACATTGAGTTCCCGGGGCGCGGTCCGATCAGAAGTGATGGTCGTCCGCGCTCCGCGGCTCGATCCTTCCCGTCAGGAAGATGGGAAGGAAATAGAAGGTGTCAGCCGGTAGCACCTGGTGCCGGCTGCCTCGCGGAGCTTTCTTCAGCGACCGCTGCTTCCAGGAGAGCCTCGACGGACTTCGCGTCGGTCAGGCGTCTCACCGCTTCCAATACCTGCCGTTCCCGGCGCTGACTGCGCCGAAGCGCTTCGAGTTCTCCGAACGCGGTATTGGCCAGTTGGACAGCCAGGAATCGATCTACCAGGTCCTGGACACCGCCGTAGAGCTCGTCATCGATCTCGACCCCCTCGGCGCGTAGCAAGGCCAGGAAGTCCGTTCGCATGTCCGCCGTGACCTCGAACTCCGTATTCAGACCGACATGCTCGCCATTCCAGCGAACCGCAAATCGAAATGCGAGCTGGCGGATCGACAGCGCGTGACGATTCAGTTCGGCTCCGAACTGGCGCTCGGAATCAGACAGGGAGTCTGCCACGATCACGTCCGGCACGATGCCGCCTCCGCCGGTAACAGGGCGCCCACCGACCGTGTGAAATACGTCACGCTCCGCCTCGACGACCGGAATTTCAACCGCCCTCCCGAGTGTTCCTTCATCACGGATGACGACCGAGATTTCCGCCATCTCATGTTCACTCTCGATCGAGCGACCGCTGGGCGTGGACCAGTGGGCGGTAGTCAGCTTCAGGTGATGCCCGCCGGGCAACTGGTATACGGTCTGCATCGAACCCTTGCCGAAGCTGGGCGTCCCCAGGATGAGCGCACGGTCATGGTCCTGCAGGGCACCGGCAACAATTTCGGACGCGCTGGCACTGGCACCGTTCACGAGAACGACGATCGGAAGATCTTGGAAGGCGTCATCTTCGGTGGCCCGGAACGTATAATTCTGGCTTTCAATCCGGGATGCGGTCGTGACGATGATCGTGCCGCGTGGAAGAAAGAGGTCGCTGACCGCGACGCCTTCCTCCAACAGCCCTCCCGGATTCCCGCGCAGGTCAAGTACCAGTCCTTCCGCACCGGCCGCCACGAGGCCATCGATCGCGGCTCGCAGCTCCGCCGTGGACTCGCGACTGAACTGAGCAAGCCGTGCGACGCCGATCCCGTCCTGGATCATATAGGCGAGTACCGGCGGCACGTGGACTTCAGCACGCGTGATGGTGAGGCTGATGGGTTTCGTGACGCCGACGCGTGCCACTGAAACGTCAACGGGTTCTCCGATCGGACCTCGAAGGCGCTCGATGACGAGAGACTCGTCCCAGCCAGCGACGCTCTCTCCGTCGACACCGACGATGCGGTCGCCCGTGAGCAGCCCGTCCCGCTCGGCCGGGGTGCCCGCAATCACACTCATGACCGTCACCCAATCGCCAACCTTTTGTACGCGGATACCCAGTCCGCCGTAATTACCGGTCGTCGTGATGGACAGGTCTGTGGCGTGCTCGGCGTCAATAAACGTGGAATGAGGGTCGCCCAGCCTGTCCAGCATGCCGTCGATCGCCATCCGGTACAGTTGATCGGCATCGATTTCCTCGACATAACGCTCGGCGACGATTCGTTCGACCCGCCGCAGCTGCGCCCTGTCGAACGCTTCCGCCTCCTGGGCCGTCGCGGCCTGTTGCATGAGCGCTCCGCCACCCACGAGGGATGCGAACGCTACAATGGCCGCTATCGTTGTCCGATACGCGCGCATCTCCGTCAACCTCCCGCGATCTCGGTCGGCCCGGCGGAGGTCGCCGCCAGGGCGATCAACTGCTCCGGGGACCCTGCACTGCGCAGGAGCGAAACCGCTTCCTGAACTTCCGCCTGCCGGGCGAGCAGTACTTCAAGTCCGGCTTCGAGGTCGAAAGCCATGGTTGCGAGTTGACTGTGCAGACGGTAGTCGACCAGGCTGCCACCGTCGCGAAGAATCATCGGATCGATGACTCCATCCGTCTCGCGGTCCACGAACTCGATGAAGGCATTTCGCAGTTCCGGCGTGATCTCGGTCGGACGCAAGTCGGGATTCGCCCGAACCCAATCGACGGCGAACCGCAGGCTGAGCGCTTCCAGCGACAGCTTCGCCCCGATCATCGCTACTCGAAGTTGCTGCTCGGGGACCGTAAGCGTGTCAGGCTGGATCAGCAGGTCCGGCTGAATCCCTCCTCCCCCATACACCGGACGCCCACCGGCAGTCTGAAATACCTGCCGACCTGCCGTGTCGGCCTGGGCATCCGGATTCACCAGGGGAGCATCCGCCAGACCGAGCTGCACTAACTCCGCGACGGCCTGATTGAACTCCTGCGCCCCAAGCCCCGCCACACCTTCCGCGTCCCGGTCACGGTGAATTGACCGGCCGCTGGGCGTATACCACGTGCCCGTAGTCAACCGCAGATAACGTTGCCCCGGCAGGGGGAACACACTCTGCATCACGCCCTTTCCAAATGTTCGCGATCCGAGCACAACCGCACGGTCGTAGTCCTGAAGCGCACCTGCTACGATTTCGGATGCGCTGGCCGACCAGCCGTTCACGAGTACGACCATGGGCAAGCCCGGGTACCGATCTGGTCCCGGCGCCAGAAAATCCTGATTGTCCTGAGGATCACGACCCCGCGTCTCGACGACCGGAGACTTGCGGTCCAGAAAGAGGTCGGCGATTTCGACGGCTTCGGGAAGTATTCCTCCCGAATTCCAGCGCAGGTCCAGCACCATCGAAGTCGCGCCGCGGTCGAGCAAGCCATCGATCGCACGCTGGAGTTCGTTGGCGGAAAAACGGCTGAACTGCTCCAATCGGACGTATCCTACTCCACCGCCGAGCAGCACGGAGCGGGTCGCATCCAGGTGGACCGCGTCGCGCACGATCGTTATGGGCGACGGCTCAGCCCGTCCGTCTCTCTTCACGGTTACCTCGACGGGTTCTCCTCGAACGCCACGTAGCGCGTCAACCGCTTCTTCCTGTGTCCAGCCGAGCGTGGAGGCACCGTCGACTTCAATGATACGGTCCATCTTCGTGAGATCGAGGCGTGATGATGGGCTGCCTGGAATCACCCCCAGCACCGTAATTCCGTCCTCGCCGGCTAGCACGCGCATCCCAACGCCGCCGTAGCTGTTCGACAGCAATGTCCCGTCGTCTCCACCCCGGATATAGGCGGCATACGGGTCGCCAAGCTCGGCAAGCAGCCCATCTATTGCCATTTCGTACAAGGTGTCCGGGTCCACCTGATCCACATAACGTTCCGCCACATAGCGGTGCACGAGGTCGAACAGCGTCGAATTCGAGATTCGGTCGACCGCCTGCGACTGCAGCAGCGAACCGCCACTGACCACTGCCACGGCAATCACCGCAACTACCGCCACCCTGCCACGCCGTGTCTTCATTCCGCCTCCTGCCCAGTCGCTGCCGATGCCTCGCCGCTCGATGCGGAACTCCTCTTCTGAAACTCGTTCGCTGACCAAATGTTTCCGGATCCGGCCGTTTCGACTGTAAACCGATCCGGCCACCGCGTCGCAAGCTCGGCCCAGATCCGCTCGTGCACGTCGCCGGGATCGCCATCGGAAGCAATGCTGACGATCGAAGGATCCGCAGCCGCCATCCGGTCATATGCGGCGGCCACCATGGTGTGAAACTCGGCGCGTTCGCTCTCCAGTCGGTCCGCCTCACCGGATTGTCGCCCTCGACCCCGCTCAGGATCGATGCGAAGCAACACGGTCAGGGCAGGCACCAGCCCCCCTGTCGCCAGGCTATTCGCTTCTCGAACGCGTTCGATATCCAGGCCGCGGGCCGCACCCTGGTAGGCGAACGTCGACAGCTCGAATCGATCAGCAAGGACGAGCCGACCCTGCTCGAGGGCCGGGAGTACGAGACGTCTGACAAATTCGGCCCTGGCGGTCAGGTAAAGGAACAGTTCCGACTCGGCACACATTTCGAGACCCGGGTCCAATACCAGCTCGCGGGCTCGTTCGCCGACCACCGTACCGCCGGGCTCACGAATCAACAGATGGTCAACGCCGGCCGCCGTGAGTCGGTCGGAGATGGCCTTGATTTGCGTCGACTTCCCCGCTCCCTCGACACCTTCGAATACGATGAACAGGCCCTGTCCTTCGGCCGGCCGGCCGCTCACGTCCCCACCGATCCCGGGCTCAGTCGTAATACTCGACGCCGAGGTGCGTGATCTGCTCCTCGCCCGCCAGCCATCTCAGGGTATTCTTCAGCTTCCAGTGCTGGATAAAGATGTCATGCTCCGGATAGAGGCCCGGTGCGACCTGCGGACTCTTGAAGTAGAAGGACAGCCACTCCTGGATGCCGTGGAGTCCGGCCCGCTGAGCCAGATCGAAGAACAGGGCCAGGTCGAGCACGATCGGAGCGGCCAGAATCGAGTCCCGGCACAGAAAATCGATCTTGATCTGCATCTCGTAGCCCATCCAGCCGAAGATGTCGAGATTGTCCCAACCCTCCTTGTTGTCGCCCCTTGGAGGGTAGTAGTTGATTCTGACCTTGTGGTACATGTCGCCGTACAGATCCGGATACATCTTCGGCTGCAGAATCTGTTCCAGCACGCCGAGCTTCGACTCTTCCTTCGTCTTGAAGCTCTCCGGATCATCCAACACTTCCCCGTCCCGGTTACCCAGGATGTTCGTCGAGAACCACCCGCGCACGCCCAGCATCCTGGTCTTCAGTCCGGGCGCCAGGATCGTCTTCATCAAGGTTTGCCCCGTCTTGAAGTCCTTGCCACCAATCGGGACCTGATTCTGGCGGGCAAGCTCCAGCATCGCGGGCGTATCGACCGTGAGGTTCGGCGCTCCATTCGCGAACGGCACACCCTCCTTGAGCGCCGCCCAGGCATAGATCATCGATGGAGCGATCTCGTCGTCGTTGTCCCGCATTGCCTGCTCGAACGACGCGACCGAAGCGTGCACCTCCGACGGCTGCAGGAATATCTCGGTAGAGGCGCACCATACGATCACCAGTCGAGTACAGTTGTTCTCGTCCTTGAACCGGCGCATGTCCGCACGCAACTGCTCGCCCAGGTCGTATTTGTCGCTGCCTGACTTGACGTTGGTCCCGTCGAGCTTCTTCACGTACCGCTTGTCGAACACCGCCGGCATTGGCTTGATGGATTTGAGGAAGTCTGCAATCGGCTCGAGGTCGTCGGAACGAAGGACACCGCAAACACGGGCCGACTCGTACGCATCGTCGGAAATCGGGTCCCATGCTCCGAATACGATATCGTCCAGATCCGCGAGTGGAACAAAATCCTTGATTAACGGAGTACGCTCGTCCGTGCGCTTGCCGAGACGAATGGTATTCATCTGCGTCAATGAACCAATCGGACGGTGCAGACCGCGCCGAATCGACTCGACCCCTGCGATCGTCGTCGTGGACACCGCTCCGAGGCCGACCAGCAATATGCCCAGCCGGCCATCGGCCGGTTGAATTTCCCGACCTGTCTGTTCCTGCATATCTATTATTCTCCTGGATCTCGGATCAGACGCCGGCAAGGCGTCACGTATTAGGCCCTCGCCCGGACGGCCGACGCCTTACGGCCCTTCCCACTGCCTGCCCCTCGGGGCGCGTGTGGCGGTATACCCACCAGATTCGTTGGATCACCGTCAGATTTGTCAGCACGGCCAGCACGTAGAGAACGACCTTGAGGACAATGCCGCCGTTCTGGTCCCCGAACAGCACCGCCGCCAGGCCAATCAACAGCACCCTCTCAGCCCGTTGCATCAGTCCGATCGAACACTCGATACCGAGAGCCTCCGCACGTGCCCTCGTGTAGCTGATCATCAGGGACCCGGCCATCGCCAGCATCACGACGTAAATCATGGCTACATCGCCAAGCTCCATCCGGTAATCGTTGTACAACGACAGAAGACCCAGATACACGATGATTTCGGATAACCGATCGAGCGTCGAGTCGTAGAATGCCCCGAACGGAGATGCCAGACCCGTTCGTCGCGCCACTGCACCGTCAAACAGATCGAAGATCCCTCCGACGAGGATAAGTGCGCCGGCCGTCCTGACCTGGTGCTGATCGAAGAAGTATCCGGAGGAACAGGTGATGAGAAACCCCAACGAGCTCAATGTGTTGGGATGCACGCGCCACCGCGTGAGTACGGCGATCACGGGTTCCACGAGCCCGCGGAGACCCCGTTCAGCCAAATCGCGGAGACGGTTCATCAGGCGATGACGATCCGGCTTTCTTCCCCGGCTCGAATCCCCAGACCGATCGACTCCTGCACTTTCTCCATCAGCTTGTCGAAATTGGCCTGCGCGGAGATCAGGGCCTGATATCGCGTACTGGTCTGCATCTCCTCGCTGAGAGCCTCCAACTGTTGCCGAAGATCCTCTGGCGGCTCCTCTCCCTTCTCGAGGTGGCCCAGAATCTCCGTCTGAAGCTCTCGCATCGCATTGATCCGGCCCGTGGCGTCCGCGTCGCCGCCTATCTCGTCATGTGCTGCCTTGAGGTATCTGAACTCCTCCGTCTGTGATACGAGTCGACCGACTTCACCCGCGCGTTCAAAGATCCTGTCCCGACTAGTCGTATCCATAACCTCTAAATGTGTTCGAGGAATCGCCCGCCGGCTTGATTACAGACAGTAAAACATAGCGTGAATTACGCACATGCGCGATGTCAGATAGCACCGATCTCATCTGGACCTGGCCACGACAAACCGGTCGTAGCCGGCCAGGTCCGGGTGCACCTCGATGTCGGTCCAGCGATTTGAGTCGGCCAGCAAATCGCGGACTGCCTCGGCCTGTGACGCGCCGATCTCGAGAAACAGGATTCCCGGCGGTTCGAGGTGATCGGCACCCTGCATCGCGATCCGGCGGATCAGGTCCAACCCGTCCGCTCCTCCGCTCAGCGCTTCCGGGGGGTCAAAATCCCTGACCTCGACCGGAAGATCCGCCATCTCGTCATCCCTGACGTACGGTGGATTGGACACGATGATTCCGAACCGATCACCGGACTCGAGGGTCGAAAACGGATCGGATCCGGTGTGGCTGAACTCAACCCTGCCATCGAGCCCGGCCCGCCGCCTGTTCTCGACGGCCTGCTCGAGCGCGGCGGCGGAGATGTCCACTCCGACGACGTGACGTGCGATGCCTTCAACCGCCAGCGACAACGCGATCGCGCCGCTTCCCGTGCCGATGTCCAGAGCGTGAAGAACCGGCTCCGCCACCGCATTCGCTCCGGGTCGAGGCACGATCGTTACCGAGCCGGTTTCGGTTCTTCTCCGCGATACGAAACGGCGGATCAGGTCCACCAATTGTTCCGTTTCCGGACGTGCAATCAAGGCCCGCGTGTCCGCCACTAATTCGAGCGTACGGAATGCGACACTCCCCTCGATGTGCTGCAACGGCTCGCCCTGCAGCCGGCGCTGAACGAGTCCGGCAAGGCGCGTCGCGACTTCCGCCGGAAGCGGCAGGCTACCCTCCAGGCCAAGTCGAGCCCGATCCATGCCCAGCACGTGGGACAGGAGTCTTTCGGCCTCCACGTCGGGGCTCTCCACCCCTCCAGCCGTCAGTTCCCGTGTGAGGGCCAGCAGCGCTTCGCGGAGCCTCGGCGGCTCAGGACGTCTCACCCTGCAGACGCTCCTCGAATCCAGCCGACCGCAACGCATCTACGAGCTCGTCGATGTCGCCGCCCAGGACGGCTTCGAGGCGATGCAACGTCAGGTTGATCCGATGATCCGTAACCCGATTCTGAGGAAAGTTGTAGGTGCGGATTTTGGCCGAGCGGTCCCCTGTTCCCACCTGAAGGCGTCGCTCTCGGGCCCGATCGGCTTCCTGTGCCGCGACTTCCCGATCGAGCAGTCGACTGCGAAGGACCTTGAGCGCCTTCGCCCGGTTCTTGTGTTGTGATTTTTCATCCTGACACGTTACGATGAGGCCCGTCGGCCTATGTGTGATGCGAACCGCGGAATCCGTTGTGTTCACCGACTGTCCCCCCGGCCCCGACGATCGGAACACGTCGATCTTCAGGTCTGCGGGGTCGATGGCCACGTCTACTTCCTCCGCTTCTGGCAGCACCGCAACACTGGCAGCGGACGTATGAATCCGCCCCGAACTTTCCGTGACCGGAACTCTTTGAACCCGGTGCACGCCCGACTCATAGCGCAGGCGTCCGTATGCGTCACGCCCGCGAACCACGAAGATCACCTCTTTCAGACCATCCAGAACACCCTGGCTGATGGATGCGAGATCAATCGTCCAGCCACGAAGATCGGCATACCGGCAGTACATTCGGAACAACTCCGCTGCGAACAGCGCGGCCTCGTCTCCTCCCGTCCCCGCCCGGATCTCAACAACAGCCGGCCGGTCGTCCAGCGGATCCCGCGGCACGAGCAACGTGCGCAGTTCACCTTCCAGGTCCTCCACCTCGCCCCTGAGTTTTTCCGCCTCTTCGCGGGCCATCTCTGCCAGCTCCCCCGACTCGGTGCGCATCATCTCGGTCGACTCGTCCAGCTCCTGCACCGAGCGAAGATACCTACCGCCGATCTCTACCAGTTGGGACAGATCAGAATGCTCTGTGGCGAGCCGCCGGAGGAGTTCAGGGTACTCGAGAGTTTCCGGCTCTGCCAATCGCCCGGCGAGTTCTTCCTGCCGGGCAATCGCAGTGTGGATTCGACCCGACAGGGCCTCGAAATCGAGCTTCACGACGGTGGGTATCGGTGTGGTCGGGAGGCGGCAAGGCGCCCCTGCAGGCTCGGGCTTACGCCTCGGCCGACTCGGCCGACTCGGCTGGGGCGTCGGGCTCGTCTGCCTCGGCTTCAACCGGCTCGGGCTCTGCCGGAACCGCTTCGGCCTCCACCGGCTCTGCCGCCTCGGCTTCGGCAACCGGCTCTGCCGCCTCGGCTTCGGCGACCGGCGCGGTGCCATCCGCCCGGTACTTTCGCCGGAAACGCTCGACGCGACCCGCCGTATCGACGAGCTTCTGCTTCCCGGTGAAGAACGGATGGCAGTGAGAGCAGATCTCGACGTGAAGTTCTTCAACCGTGGCGTAGGTCTCGGTCACCCTCCCGCAGGC